>JAESTG010000165.1 GCA_016763715.1 Flavobacteriaceae bacterium | reverse complement strand
CAAAAACAACCGCTTGCAAAATAGGCGCGATCCAGTCCATCTTGAATTGGGACTTCAATAGCGGTTTGCTCGTTTTGAATTCTGGTTTCAGTTTTTTTGTTCTTGTCGTTGGATTGGCAAGAGGCTTGTATGCTTAACAGTGCAAATGAGAGAGATAACAATAGATACTTTTTCATAACAATCTTATTTGGTGATGTCAGTCGGTTATAGCAAAAAACCTTTCAGTAAAGAAACAAAAAAAAGCCCTCATGATGAAGTGAGGGCTTTGCTATATAGTTTAGGATGGTTATTTTATTTTCTTAAATAACTTTTCCATTTTTTCTCTTTCCTCATTAGCCAACGCTGGGTCAACTAAAATACGACCACTATGTTCGTCGGTAATGATTTTTTTACGAGCAGCGATCTCCATTTGTACTTGCGGTGGAATCGTAAAGAATGATCCTCCACTAGCTCCACGCTCCACAGGAACAACTGCCAGACCATTTTTAACATTGGTGCGAATACGTTTGTATGCTTTTACCAAACGTTCCTCTATGTTTTTTTCGTATTTTTCAGACTCTTTGATAAGTGATTGCTCTTCTTTTTCAGTTTCTGCAAGAATTTCGTCTAATTCACTTTGCTTGTGCTTAAGGTGTACTTCACGATCTTTTAGACGACCACTTGTGGTTTCTATAACCTCGTTTTTTTGTTCAATCTGAGCCCGAAATTCTTTGATATGTTTTTCAGCCAATTGAATTTCTAATTCCTGATATTCAATTTCCTTACTCAAACTATTATACTCACGATTGTTGCGAACGTTATCTTGCTGTGTAGTATATTTTTTAATAAGACCTTTTGCTTCCTCCATTAAGTTTTTCTTATCCTTAATGCTTTCTTCAATAACCTCTAAGTCAGCCTTCATTTTATCTAAACGAGTGGTCATTCCAGCAACTTCATCTTCCAAGTCTTCTACTTCCAAAGGAAGTTCACCTCGAACATTTCTTATTTCATCCACACGTGAGTCAATCAATTGTAAATCGAACAATGCTCTTAACTTCTCTTCTACGGTGCTTTCTGTTTTCTTTGACATATACTAGTAATAAGTAATAGGATTGGTGTTTACTTGTGATAAAACAACTTTACCTTTCGGCAAGGCAGGTGCAAAATTAGTAATTTTTTTGCTAAGGTGAGCAACTAATAACTCTTTTGTGTACTGTTCGCTTTCGTAATGACCTACGTCCGTTAATAATATGTCATTTTCGGCATTAAAAAAATCATGATATTTTAAGTCGGCTGTGACAAAAGCATTTGCACCATTGGCTTTGGCTGCTGCAATGGCAAAACTTCCACTTCCTCCTAAGACAGCTACTTTTTTTATTTTCTTCTGAAGTAAAGAACTATGGCGCACACATCCAGTTTTGAAAGTCGATTTAAGATGACTTAGGAAGTCCATTTCTGCCATAGGAATTTCAAATTCGCCAATCATCCCCATTCCAATGTGTTGATTGGTATTATTTAGTGTTGTGAGCTCATAGGCAACCTCCTCATAGGGATGTGTTTGAAATAAGGAACTCAATACTTTAGATTGTAGGTGTTTCTGGAAAATAACACCTATCTGTATTTCAGCTTCAAAATGAGTTTCTCCTTTAGTTCCTATTGTCGGGTTTGACTCTTTATTTCCGTTAAAGCTTCCCATTCCTGAGCTGTTAAAACTACAATGACTATAATTGCCAATGTTACCTGCGCCTGCTGCAAAAAGAGCTTCTCGTACTTCAGCGGCCTTTTCTGACGGAACAAATGTGACCAATTTACGAATGGTTCCCTCTTGAGGAATTAGCATTTCCCGATTTTTTAAGCCTAACTTTTCACACATCATGGCATTGACGCCATTCCAAGCATTGTCCAAAGCTGTGTGAATGGCAAAAATGGCAATATCATTTTTGATAGCTTTTAATATAACCCGTTCCACATAGGTGTTACCAACTATTTTTTTAAGCCCTTTAAATATGATGGGATGAAAACTTACAATGAGATTGCAATTAGCAGTAATAGCCTCATCAACGACTGCTTCTAAGGTGTCTAAGGTTACTAAAATGCCCGATACTTCAGTTTGAATATCACCAACCAGTAAGCCAGTATTGTCAAAATTTTCAGCATAGGCTTGAGGAGCAAGTTCTTCTAGTGACTGAATAACATCTTTTATTTTCATTGCGGCTAATTTAGGGTAAATATAAGCGATTGGTTTTTTTTTGAAAGTGTATCTAGATGCTAAATATTGTAGCGTTCGACTTAAAATTGTAATAGTGTGAGTTTAGGTGCTATTCCGTTCCTTGGAATTTAGTACTTTCGTTTCATGAAACTTCGGAAGCTATTATTTCCTTTTTCTGTTTTGTATGATGGAGTAACTTCTCTACGTAATCTAGCCTATTCTAAGGGCTGGAAAGAGAGTCGTAGCTACCCTATTCCAGTAATTTGTGTGGGCAATCTTTCTGTAGGTGGTACTGGTAAATCACCCATGGTAGAATACCTTATAGATTTGCTTCGGAAGGACTACTGTGTGGCTGTTTTAAGTAGGGGTTATAAACGAAAAAGCAATGGATTTTTGGAAGTTCAGGTTAAAAATACGGCAGAAGAAGTTGGTGATGAGCCTCTTCAGTTCAAGCAAAAATTTCCTGAGGTGACCATAGCCGTTTGTGCAGATCGTAGAGAAGGAATTGAAAGGTTGATGCCTAAGGCTGAAGTGATTTTATTGGATGATGCATTTCAGCATAGAAGAGTAAATCCTTCATTTTCTATTTTACTCACTCCATTTGACGATTTATATATGGATGATTTATTATTACCAGCAGGTAATTTACGTGAATCAAGCCGAGGCGCTAATAGAGCCAATATTGTTTTGGTTACCAAATGTCCAGAAGGAGTAGCGTATTCCAAATTACAGAAGGTGCAATACGATATGGAATTAGATTTTCCGCAGAAAATCTTTTTCTCTAAAATTGGTTATGGAACCATGATACATGGTGCGACCGAGTCTCTTCCTTTGGATTATTTATTGGACAAATCTTTTACCTTGGTTACTGGGATTGCTAATCCAAAACCATTAGTCGAGTTCTTGGGTGGTAAAAAAATGAATTTTATACATGATAAATTTCCGGACCATCACCACTTTAGTGATTCCGAAATTTCAATATTGCAAGAGAAAGAAATTATTCTGACCACAGAGAAGGATTATATGAGGTTGCATACCAAGTTGGAAAAATTTGCCTTATACTATATTTCTATTAAAACAATCATCTTAAATGATCAAGATGAGGTTTTTAAGGATTTAGTTCGAGAGGCCATACTAAAATTTAAAAACCCCTAATCGTCTACTGGTAGTTTCTTGTTTTCTAGTGTACGGTAAATCTTTTCGAAGAACTCTTCAGTCTTAAATGGTTTAGGAATGATTTCGTTAAATCCAGCACGGTAAAACTCATCAAGATTTTCATCAATGGTCACTGCAGTTAAGGCAATGATGGGTAGTTGTTTATTAAATTTTCTGATTTCTTGAGTAGCTTCAATTCCGCTAATACCTGGCATATGAATATCCAT
>JAESTG010000164.1 GCA_016763715.1 Flavobacteriaceae bacterium | reverse complement strand
TTTTTTTAAAATTAAAAAAAGAAGTTCAATTTTGAATTGCCCTATGTCTTGTCGAAAACGTTTTCGATTACAGATATTCTTTTTTTGCCCTTTGTTTTTTGTAGAATCGAAAAAAAATAGGGACATTAGAGGTTCACTAATGTCTTATTGTTGATAGAAGTGAAACTTCATGTTCAGGATTATTTAATTGATTTTGAACTGTTTATATCGAAAAACCAATTTAATATACAACTTAATAATATGGTAAACCCTAACCAAGAATACGATGCCATCGTGGTGGGTTCTGGAATTAGCGGCGGATGGGCTGCTAAGGAACTTTGCGAAAATGGACTTAAGACTCTCGTCTTAGAACGAGGTCGAATGATTGAACATATTAAGGACTACCATACTATGAATATGGATCCTTGGGAGTTCGAATTTAAAGGACAACTTCCAAGAGAAGAACAAGAAGAACAATTGAAACAAGCTCGCTCAGGATATACCACAGACGACGCACACAGACACTTCTTTGTAAATGATTTAAAACACCCTTATAATGAAACCAAGCGTTTCGACTGGTTGCGTGGGTATCACGTAGGTGGACGTTCGTTGGTTTGGGGAAGACAAACATACCGTTGGAGTGATTTTGATTTTGAAGCAAATAAGAATGAAGGAATAGCGGTAGACTGGCCAGTACGTTATAAGGACATTGTTCCTTGGTATGAAAAAGTTGAAGAATTTATTGGGGTAAGCGGACAAGCTCTTAATTTGCCACAATTGCCTGATAGTAAGTTTTGTCCACCGATGGAGCTCAACTGTGCTGAAATTGATCTACAAGGAAAGATTGAAAATAACTATGACGATGGACGTTTGTTAACCATTGGTCGTGTAGCACATATTACTGGAACTGGGACTTTTGAAGGTCGTAGTAATTGCCAGTTTAGAAATCGTTGTATGCGTGGGTGTCCGTTTGGAGGATATTTTAGTAGTAATTCATCCACCTTGCCTGCCGCCGAGCGAACTGGGAATTTGACAATTCGCCCCAATTCAATTGTGAGCCAAGTCATTTATGATGATGCAACAGGGAAAGCAAGTGGTGTGGAAGTCATTGATTCGGAAACCAAGGAAAAAACCGTATTTACTTCGAAGGTTATATTTTTATGTGCTTCGGCAATCGCAAGTGCAAGTATTTTACTACAGTCCAAAAGCGAACGTTTCCCGAATGGAATGGGTAATGACTGTGGTGAATTAGGACATAATATAATGGATCATCACTTTAAAGCGGGTGCTTGGGCAACTGTAGACGATTTTGAGGATCAATATTATAAGGGCCGCCGTCCCAATGGAATTTACATTCCGAGGTTTAGAAATATTGGTGGCGTAACCGATCAAAAGAATTTTAATAGAGGATATGGATATCAAGGTGGTGCCAGCCGAAGTAGATACAACGAAATTGTTGCTGAACTTGCCTATGGTGAAGATTTAAAGGAAGCCATTACGGAACCAGGGAAGTGGAGGATGTTACTTTTAGGTTTTGGGGAGTGTTTGCCTTACCATGATAATAAAATGACCCTTGATTACGATAAGTTAGATGAATGGGGCTTGCCTACGGTAACTTTTGATGCCGAATGGAAGGAAAATGAATACGAAATGCGAAAAGATATGGTTACTCAAGCGGTAGACATGTTGGAGAAGGCTGGCTATAGTGATATTGAACCATGGGATGATCCAGGAGCACCTGGGCTTGGAATTCATGAAATGGGAACAGCACGAATGGGTCATGACCCTAAGACTTCTGTTCTTAATAAACACAATCAAATTCATGCAGTACCAAATGTTTATGTAACAGACGGATCATTTATGACTTCCGCAAGTTGCGTAAACCCATCTTTAACATATATGGCGTTTACAGCACGAGCTGCAAATCACGCTGCTGAACAACTTAAAAAAGAAGCGTAATGAAAAGAAGACAAGTATTAAAGAACTTAGGTTTGGGTGCTGGATTTTTAGTGGTAACCCCAACAATTATGAACTTGTTGCAAAGTTGTACGAATGAACCAGAATTTATTCCTTTATTTATTACGAAGGGAGAAGGTTATGCATTACGTCGTATAGTAGATTTAATTATACCGAATGACGACAAGGTGCCAGGAGCAGTTGCTGTTGGTGTGCATAGCTTTATTGATTCCTATTGGAATTCAGTAATACCTGTAGAGCAACAAGGTCTTGTTAAAGTAGGATTTAAAGTCTTGGCGGATAAATTCCGAAGCACTTTTGAAAAAGAACTTGAAGCTGGTAAACCCGAGGAGTTTGACCAATTGCTTTCACAGTATCTGAAAACGACTGAAGAACAACAAAAGGCTTATGGGAAAAAAATGGAAAAATTTTATGAGGCTTATGAAAAAGACCCAACCACACAGCCTGATGCCGATGCGTCTATATTCAGCTTACTTTCTAATGTGAGAGGAATGACTATTTGGGCGTGGAAGACCAGTGAACAAATAGGTGAAAATGTACTATGGTACGATCCTGTTCCAGGGCAACAAAAGGGCTGTATTCCATTAAGCGAAGCTGGAAACGGAAAAGTAATGGCGCTATAATTTTTTAAAATGAAAAGAAGACAATTTATACAAAAGGGAGCCTTAACGGGGTCCCTTTTTACATTAGGAGGAGCTGCAATGGGAGCTGAATTATTTTCTTCTTCAGAAGGGACTCATATGGAAGAATCTCACCAATTCAATCTGAAATATGCCCCACATGATGGGATGTTTAAGGGGCATGCTGGGAACTCTATTATAGATCAATTGGAGTTTATGGCAGATCAAGGGTTCATGGCTTTTGAGGATAATGAAATGCGAAACCGCTCGGTCGAGGTTCAAAAGAAAGTGGCAAAGGTGATGGAGAAAAGAGGGATGACAATGGGTGTTTTTGTTGCTCATAAAATTTATTGGAAAGACCCTAACCTTGCGAGCGGCAAACAAGACTGGCGTGACGGGTTTTTACAATACATTAAAGATGCTGTTGAAGTAGCCAAAAGGGTCAATGCCAAATGGATGACTGTAGTTCCTGGGCATGTAGATCTAAGACTTAATAGAGATTTTCAGACTGCAAACGTTATTGAGACTTTAAAATATGCGAGTGATATTCTGGAACCACATAACTTGACAATGGTTCTGGAGCCGCTCAATTTTAGAAATCATCCTGGCTTGTTTTTAGCCGAATCTCCACAAGCATATCAAATTTGTAAGGCGGTGGATAATCCTTCCTGTAAAATATTATTCGACATCTATCATCAGCAGATTCAAGAGGGAAATCTAATACCCAATATTGAAAGTTGCTGGAATGAGATTGCGTATTTTCAGATAAGGGATAATCCAGGTCGGAATGAGCCAACTTCAGGAGAAATTAATTACAAAAATATTTTTAAATATATACATAGTCGCGGTTATGACGGTATTTTAGGAATGGAGCATGGGAATTCAGTTGAAGGAAAAAAAGGCGAACAACATGTAATTGATGCCTATAAAGAAGTCGATGATTTTTTATAAATCACCGACTTTATATGTTTGAATTAAAGAAAGGAATTATTCTACAATAAATTTCCCTTTCATGGTTCCGTAATGTCCTGAAAAGCTACAAATGAAATCGTAGGTTCCTGCTTCAGGTGCTGTAAAAGTAACCGTGGCCGTTTGTCCTCCGCCTACCATTTTGGTGTGGGCGATGACATCTTTTCCTTCGTTTGGAATCCAATCGGCATCCTTGCCAGCAATGGTAGCTTCTTGAGCAAATGCGCTAATGTCAATTCCAGATTTTAATAATACAAAATTATGTCCCATAATCACGAGTTCCATTGTTCCAACGTGTTTTAATGTGAGTGTAACTTCTTGACCCACTTTTACACGAATCTCCTTTTTACTGAATTGCATCAAATCGCTTCCAGTGATTCCTATATTGATAGTGTTGTTGTTTTCCTTCTTAGACGTTTTTGTAACGCCAATTTTCATCGAATTTTTTTCTTCCTTTTTTTCTCCACCACCACAACTTACCATAAATGAAAGCGAAGTTAGAACCAACATGTATTTGAAAAATCTCATAGTTTTTCTATTGTTTATCGTTTAAAAATTGCAGGGTTCGGATCTCACTATAGTACCTTTTGTTAGATAGGTGAAATCCAACATGACCCCCGTGTTTAGGGCATTCAAGATAGATGTTTTTTGAGCGAGATGCAAGTTCATGAGGATAACATTCTTTGGAAAGAAAACTGTCATTTTTGGCATTCAAAATGAGTGTTGGAATAGTGATATTGGGTACAAATTGAAGGCTGCTATTTTTCTGATAATATTCTAAGGCATTTTTGAACCCATGCGCCTTGGCCGTATAAATATCATCAAAATCTAGTAATGATTGAATACGATTGTAATCTTCCAAGTTCATCTTTTCTGGAAACTGTTTCATTTTGGACTTATACTTACTCTTTAGACCTAGTAAAAATGATGTCCTATATACCCAATTGTACCATTCTTCTAAGCGTTCCAAAGACCCTTTCAAGTTGAGTGGTGTTGATATAGCAATGGCGGTTTTTATTTCCTTCGGAACTGTTTGTGACTCGCCCAAATATTTCAGCAATAAATTACCTCCCATACTAAAACCTATCAGTGCTATTTCATCATAACGGTTTTTGTTCAAAATAAAGTGAACAATAGTATCAAGATCATTTGTCTTTCCTGCGTTATAAGATGAATATTGATTGTTCAGGGTTCCGCTACAACCCCGATAGTTCACTGCCGCCACGTCCCATTGGTTCTCAACAAGAAACATTCCTTGTCCTTTTATATAAATACGTTGCGCATTTCCTTCAAGACCATGTAATAGGATGGCCACTCTTTTTGAAGGCTTGGAGCTAAAGGACCAGTCAATATCAAGAAAGTCATTATCTGGTAAATCAATTCGTTCCCGTTTTTGAATTAAGGAGGGAACGGGTCCTAGTTTTGCTGAATAAATGGTTGAAAAGTGGCCATTCTGAAAAATTCCTTTAGCTTGATACGATGATGAAATGAGTGGCATTTAATTGAAAAGATTCGTTTTGGTTTGAGTGATTATATATAAGGATTCATCGTCCAATAGATATAATAGGCAATTGCGAATTTAAAGGTAATTCATATTAAAAAACATAAAGTTATCTTAATTTCTTTTTTTGAAACGTTCGTTTCAATACATTTGAAATGTGTATTTGAATACTTATGCCTAGAACCGAAGATTTTAACAGAGATGAAGTGTTGGATAAAGCCAAGAATTCCTTTTGGTTAAAGGGATACAATGGTACATCCATGCAGGATCTTGTGGATGCAACAGGCTTAAATAGAAGTAGTATCTATAACTCTTTCGGAAGTAAAATGGAACTGTTTCAAGAAAGCTTGAGACGATATCAAAGTGCGTCTGGCTATATTTTTGACAAAGCCAAGCAGCAGAAACGAAATGCTATTGAAACGATAGGTATAATATTTTTGTATACTTTGGAAGATATTTTAAGTGATTCTGAAAGGAAGGGGTGTATGGTTATTAATTGCCGTACCGAAATGGGGAATCAGGATCAGAAACTACAAAGTATACTAGTGGACAGTCAAGAACAACTTATAACTATTTTTGATAATTTGGTCATAGAAGGTCAGAAGGATGGGTCTATTAGAAGAACAGAAAAGAGTAAGTTGTTAGCATATTATTTAGTCAATGCATTTCTAGGGTTTCGTTTAACAGGAATGAGTACGCAAGAACCCAAAATATTGAAGAGTATCATTCAGAATATATTGAAAACCATCACATAAATTTTTTTAATCAAATCTGAAACGAACGTTTCAGAATAAATAATCTAAATAAACATAAAATGAAAAGATTTGAAAACAAAGTAGTCGTAGTCTCTGGCGGAAATTCGGGAATCGGATTAGCCAGTGTAAAAGAATTTTTAAATGAAGGAGCTAAAGTGGTTTTTTCTGGCCGTCGTCAAGAAGCTCTAGATGAAGTTTCTAAGGAGCTTTCAGGAAATTTTAAAGCTGTATTGGCAGATCAATCCCAACTAGCTGATAACAAAAAATTGATTGAAGAGGCCGTAAGTACTTACGGGAAAATTGATGTTCTCTTCGTAAATGCAGGAGTAGCACAGTTTACTCCAGCCGACCAGATTTCTGAAGACTTTTTCGACAATCAATTCGACATTAATATTAAGGGACCAGCCTTTTTAGTTAAGGAAGCCATTCCTAATTTAAATGATGGAGCAAGTATCGTATTTAACACGTCCATTGTGCACCAAAAAGGTTTTGAAGGCACGGCAGTTTATAGTGCCACCAAAGGAGCATTGAGAGCTTATGCACGTGTATTGACCACTGAGTTAGCACCTAGAGGAATTCGTGTGAATTCAGTTGCTCCAGGACCGATTGGAACTCCCATCTATGAAAAAATGGATGGAATAAGCGAAGAACAAATGCAAGAAATGGCCGCTGGTTTTGCGCAAGGTGTTGCTTTGAAGCGTTTCGGAGAGCCTAGTGAAGTTGCGCGAGGAGTATTGTTCTTGTCAAGTGATGATGCCAGTTATGTAAATGGCATTGAACTTGAGATTGATGGAGGTATGAGTCAGATTTAATAAATTAGATTCTTTAGTAACCTTTTATAGGCGTCATGTTTTACGGATTGTGACGCCTTTTTTGCCGAATAACAAATTTGTTATTTAAGATACCAATCGGTATCTTTGAATCGTGAGAAATGCAGAAATAACAAAGAGAACTATTATTAAAGAGAGTGCAAACCTCTTTAATACACAAGGATATAAGGCAACTTCTATAAGTGATATTACCAAGGCTACGGGATTGACAAAGGGTGCAATTTATCGCCATTTTGATAGTAAATCAGATCTTGAACAACAAGCGTTGCAAAGTTTATCAAAGATGATGTTTACTGAAATTGGTCAATCTATACGTGAAGCCAAGACGTTTCAATTAAAGATGGAAGCTATTTTCACCTTCTTTGAAACTTATATGCATACGCCTATGTATAAGGGTGGGTGCCCACTTCTTAATGCTGCTGTGGAAGTAGATGACACGAATGTAATATTAAGAGAGCAGGCGTTTAATATGTTGGCGCAGCTTAAAAGTTCAGTCGGTAAACTGATTGAAAATGGCATTAAGAATAATCAGGTGAAGCCAGATACAGATGTGGATTTCTTCAGGACTATTATTGTTGCCACTTTGGAAGGTGGAATTATGATGAGCAAATTGGAACGTAGTGATGATGCTATATCAAAAACTATTACTCATTTAAGAAGTTTGACCAAAACGATTTCAGTATAAAAAAAATTTAACCAAATAGATACCGATTGGTATCATAGTATGATGAAGAAATTAGTTGTAAAAATAATGGGAGGCTTTATAAACGTTACTGCTGTATTATTCCCGAAATGGAATGCAGAGTACTCGTTTAAACTATTGTGTAAAGTAAAGCGTGTGGGCATTTCTGAGAATGGAAGACGTTTTTTAGAGGAAGCTGAGACCACTTTTCTTGATATTGATGGTCATTCTGCGGCACTTCATCAGTGGGGTATTGGTGATAAAAAAGTGTTGTTATTGCACGGTTGGTTGAGCAATTCACAACGGTGGAAACCGTACGTTTCGCAGTTAGATTTGAATGAATATCAAGTGTTCGCCTTGGATGCGCCAGGTCACGGGATGGCCGAAGGCAACCATTTGAATGTAGAAATTTATAGGAAAGCCCTTGAGCTAAGTATTAAAAAGATTGGGGCTATAGATTCATTGGTTTGTCATTCACTTGGTAGCCTAGTTGGAGGCTATGCCTATTTACATAATCGTGAAATTCCTATAAAAAGATTTGTGATTATGGGGTCTCCTTCAGGAATGGATGCTATTTTTGTATACTTCCGAACCATTTTGGGTTTGTCGACCAAGGCCATTTTGAATTTGGAGCGAAAAATTAATTCAGTATTAAAGCTGCCTCATGAATCTATTTCATTGGCACATTTTTTTCAGAAAGTGAATCAACCAGTTTTAGTCATTCACGATATGTCCGATAAAGTAACTCCTTTTGAACCTATTCGAGTTGCTTCAGAAAAAGGTACAGAAATCACTACTTTTTTCACGAGTGGGCAGGACCATAATTTGAAAGGAGAAGATACTGTGAATCGCGTCATTCAGTTTATAAAAGAATAAAGACATGCAATTAAAAGAATTTGAAATACGATGGAGTGATGTGGATGCCAACAGGCATTTGGGAAATTCGGCTTATATCAATTTTATGAGTCATGCTCGAATGAGTTTTATGTCGCAAGTAGGGTTTGGACATCGAGAAATGGCTAAGAACAATTTGGGGCCCGTGGTGTTGTATGAGCATATGTATTACTTTAAAGAAGCATTTCCTGGCAAGCCCATCCGTGTTTCTTTGGAATTGAAGGGTATTAGTGAGGACGGAATGTTTTTTCAGTTTCATCATAACTTTTACAATGACAAAGGGCAGAATATAGCACGTGGTGATATGATGGGTGCTTTTATTGATCTATCTGCTCGTAAGTTGACAGGACTTCCTGCCAATTTATTTGAAAATCTCAATAAATTGGATAAGGCGGATGGATTTACCACACTTACCAAAGAGGATACTCGAAAACACGGTCAGTTGCCTAAGGACTTGTAGCTTTTTTTGACGTTCGTGTGGTTAGAAATACTCCAGTAAAAATCAATGTAGCTGCAACGATACGAATGGTTGATAGGCTGTCTGCTCCAACTAGAATTGCATAACCTACTGCCATTAGCGGTTGTAAATACATAAATACACCAATGGTGGATGGACTTAATTGTTTCAATGCATAAATATTGAATAGATAGGTTAAAACACTTGTTCCCACTACAACAAAAGCCAATTTCCATATTTCTGCAAACCCGAGATCCATCCATGCGACATCCATAAATTGCGAAAGGCCAATGGGTATATTCATGAAAACAGCCAAAAGGAAGAAAATCTTCATAAGTGTAATAGAACTGTATTTGGTCACCAATGGCTTTACAAAAATAAGGTAGAATGCATATGAAGTAGCATTCACGATAAAAAGCATATTTCCTAACGGAATATTAGGTGCATTTTCTTGAGTTTTTACACCGAAAAGAATTAAAACAAGGGCTCCAATCAGCCCAATTCCAATTCCTACAGATTTCAACCAAGTAATTCTCTCTTTCAAAAGGAAAGCGCCTAGAACCAACAAAATAACAGGAGTTAAGGTGATAACGACACTACTATTAATAGGTGTCGAAAGTTCTAGTCCTTTGAAAAACATATTCATATTGAGCACCATTCCAAATAATGCGCAAAGGAGAATTCGAGACCAATCTTTACGATCAATTTTTTCGGAAGGGAAAAAGAAACTAATCAGCCAGAATAATAGTGCTGCACCAGTTACTCTTACCAAAATAAACCCGTAGGGGCCTATCACATTAGGCATCAAACCTTTTGCAATAGTGTGGTTGACACCATAGATAGTACTAGCAGCAGTGGCGGCTAAAAGAGCTAAGAAACGAGGGTTCATTAGCTATGGATGGAAATTTTGGCGGCTTCGATAGTCTTCTTGCTGTTTCCGATGAATATTTCACTCTCATTAATAATTACTGGGCGCTTTAAAAAGGTGTAATGTTCTAACAGAAATCTTTTAAAGTCCTCTTCCAATAAATTTTCGTCTTTCAGACCTCGCTCTTTATAAAGCTTAGCTCTTTTGCTGAACAAAGCTTCATAGCTTCCTGCCAATTCTCGTAGGGACTCCAATTCTTTTACGGTGATTTCCTGTTGCTTTATTTCATGTTTTTCAAAGGCAGATGGCAATTGTAACTCACTGATGATGCGTTTGCAGGTATCGCAGGTGGCGAGGTAGTATATTTTTTTCATAATACATTAGAATCTAGAAAAGGGGTTACTTCTGCCAAAGGTATTTCCAAAACTATTGGTCCGCTAGCATAACTTGTAATTTCATAGGAATTATAGACAATAATCAGGTTGCTTTCGTCAAATCCGATAGCCTCTGGCAAGTAGAATATGTCGTCTTTGAACCAAAAACCTGACGCATTAATATTATCATTTTGTGCCATGTTATTTGCTTTTTTGAACTTAGTTTCGGCGAAGGCTACAAATTCGGAAAAACTGACGAACAAACCTTTGTTTTGTATGAGTTCACCAGTGGATATATCAAAATTTAAAAAGGATGTCCCGCCATAACCGTGAGCCCCTCCGGTGAACATAAAAAAGATGGTTTCCGCACTAATTATCTGCTCATTTTGATAGGTTTTTCGCACTGTTACTTCAGCTTCATAGCCTCCAAAATCAAGATCAGCAGGGATATCTGGCTGATGGTCGCGGTAGGCCATAATAAAATCTTTAGCTGCATCTTCGATATTCTGAGCGGTTGGTTTTTCGTCATCTCCTAAAAACAAGGCATCAATAATATACGAAGCAATTGCCGTGTTTATTTTTTCTGAAACAATAGAATTCCCGCTAGCTATTAGATAATCAATAGAAACGGACGAACAGGCTTCTGTTTTGCAGATTTCCAATTGCGCCTCTGTAAATTCTTCCGAAGAAAAAATAAGTACAGGTTCATTGGCACATCCCGAGAGTATTATGAGAACAATTAGAAGGCGAAATAGGTGATTCATAGGATAAAAGTACGACAGTTTTCTGTATCCAAAAGGAAAGATGTATTTTTGTTTTTCTGAGAAGAGAAGGCTCTTATTTTACGTAACCTTTTTAGCGAGGATTACGCAATTTTTGATGTAAAAACCACCGAAATACTGGAATCGTGTTTTGACGTTTGCTAGTGATGAGGTCATTGTCTAATTTAATAATAACAGCGTCTGCGAAAGTTATTTAGGATTAAAGCGACGTATTCAGCCTATGAAATTTAACACCAAAACTATACACGGAGGACAAGAACACGATCCAGCTTATGGGTCGGTAATGCCTCCCATTTATCAAACCTCAACCTATGCACAATCTACCCCAGGTGGGCATAAAGGATATGAGTATTCAAGGACACACAATCCAACTCGAAATGCACTTGAAAATGCCTTTGCAAGTATTGAAAATGGCACTTATGGATTAGCATTTGGAAGCGGTTTGGCTGCCATCGATGCAATTATTAAATTATTGAAGCCTGGTGATGAAGTAATATCTACCAACGATCTCTATGGAGGAACTTATCGTCTTTTCACTAAAATATTTGAAGGTTTCGGGTGAAGTTTCATTTTATTGGAATGGAAAATGCATCAAACATAGAAAACTATGTAAACGAAAACACCAAGCTCATTTGGGCGGAGACCCCCACTAATCCCATGATGAATATTATAGATATTAAAGCTTTGGCAGTTGTTGCAAAAAGGCATTCTATTTTGTTAGGAGTGGACAACACTTTTGCAACACCATATTTGCAACAGCCTTTAGATTTAGGGGCCGACATTGTAATGCATAGTGCGACCAAGTATCTTGGCGGGCATAGTGATGTTGTTATGGGTGCTTTGGTAGTAAAAGATAAAGACTTGGCAGATCGATTGTATTTTATTCAAAATGCAAGTGGAGCTATTTGTGGGCCACAAGATAGTTTTTTAGTGCTTCGAGGCATTAAAACATTACACATTCGTATGCAGCGACATTGTGAGAATGGGAAGGCTATAGCTGAGTATTTAGTGAATCATCCAAAAATTGAAAAAGTATATTGGCCAGGTTTTGAAGATCACCCAAATCATATTATTGCTAAAGAACAAATGAGAGATTTTGGTGGAATGATTTCTTTCGTTACTAAGGGGAATGATTTTGACGAAGCAATTCGTATCGTAGAGAATCTAAAATTGTTCACCTTGGCTGAAAGTTTGGGTGGCGTAGAAAGTTTGAGCGGACATCCAGCAAGTATGACACATGCGAGTATTCCAAAAGAAGAACGCGAAAAAACAGGGGTGGTGGATTCATTAATCCGTTTGAGCGTTGGTATCGAAGATATTGATGATTTGATAGCCGATTTGAAACAAGCGATTGGATAAGGTCAAAAACGGATAGAAATAAAAAAAGGCGATACTTAAAGTATCGCCTTTTTTTATTTCATTTTTAATCTAAATAATAGATATATCCAAAATTTAACCAGAAAATCCAGTCATTGGCTTTGTTTTCAGGAACAGGAACACCATTGCCTTCGCCCAAGAACTGTTCGTTAAATTCCTCTTGGGGATTTAAACCATCCACCCAATTTGAAAAGTAGTATTGCCAACGAGCATCAAGCATTAAATCGCTTAATGGACTTAATTTATAGCGTATCCCAGTACTCATTACAATAGACCATGTAGAATCACCTTCTTGTTGGAAGCTGCCAAAATATTTATTAGGGGTCGTGCTAGGGATATTTAAAGGCCCTAGTTCACTATAGACCTCAGGGTCAAAACTTACCCAGTGTACTCCAAAACTCCCAAAAGGTGCTATGCGGTAGGCTCCTGCAGCAAAATCCCTAATGCTCAAAGGATAGAATTCAAGCTGCGCTCCAATATCAAAAACGGTAGAGGAACCTTTCATGGCCCGTAATTGATCCGCAATTTCTGAAGTACGGTCGGGATCCACCCATTTACCGAGATGTTCGAAGTTGGTTTTGTGGTAATCAATTTCACTTCTTATTTTGAAGTGATCGTTAAAGTAGGTATTTTTTGAGTAGCAATTACAATCCGCACTATACGAGAAGTTAATGTAATGAATAAGCCCAATCCCAAAACCAACATTTCCTGTATTGGTTTCGAAATCAAAGCGTTGTCCAAAATCGGAGTAAAAGGCGATAGGACCAGTGATGATTCCCACTTCATGTGAAAACCCCAACTGACTAAATACTTCCTGTTTAGCAACAGCAAAAACAAAAATACCACTAGCAAAATTCTGGTATTCATTATAGATTAGGTTTAGATTGAGACGTAACAAATATATAAAAACATATGTAACAGGAAAATATATTGTCCATAATTAGCTTATTTCAGTAAAAAACATCCTTCTTTTTTGCAGATAACTTATATTTGCCAATGATAACGAAAACGTCTTCGTATTGTTGAATTATCAGTAAAGAAACGTTTTTGATGCTATTTTTAAAGAATTATTAATTTTTTGACCGTTTATATTTTATTATAAATTTTTGTGTGGTGAAAGGAACTGGGATATTTCTAACGTTTTTGAACGATAGTCTATTGTAGCGAGTTCCATTTGACCATTAAAGCAAATTACAAATACAGATGAAACAAAGTATTGAAGATTTTATTTCTGAAGTTGCAGAAATGAATCCTAACGAGCCAGAATTTATTCAGGCTGTAACCGAGGTTGCTGAAACCGTTATTCCTTTCATTGAAGAAAATGAAAAGTATCAAAATAAGATGCTTTTGGAACGAATGGTTGAACCCGAAAGAACCCTATTGTTTAGAATTCCTTGGACCAATGATAAGGGAGAAATACAAGTAAACAAAGGATATCGTATTGAGTTTAATTCGGCGATTGGCCCTTATAAAGGTGGATTGCGTTTTCATCCAACG
>JAESTG010000163.1 GCA_016763715.1 Flavobacteriaceae bacterium | reverse complement strand
CGATTTGAACAATTAGCTTCAGAAAAAAATATCCAGAAGAAAAAAAAGAAAATCGCAGACTATTTACTCTACCGAGGTTGGGAAAGTCATTTGGTATGGGAAAAACTAAGGGACTTAAATTCTTAAGTATACTTCACGATAGACCTAACCTACGATGAGTTTTAATAATCGCCCTTTTATTTTTAGCATCAATCCACGCCTGACCTATTATTTTTCGCATTAAACTATCAAAATGACGCATCACCACTATATTATATATAGCCCTTACGAAATTTCTAGGGTTCCTAGGAATGGCACGAAGACTCATTGAAAAACCAGGTGTAAGATATCGCATATAGTGCCAATATCCTTCTGGCATATACAGTACATTTCCGTGTTCCAGATTACCTTTAAACCCTATCGCTTTTTTCAATGCTGGCCATTTTTCATAGTCTGGATTCATAAAATCTATATCCTCACGTACAATGAGTGAATGGGGTATTTTATAGAGATAATCGTTTTGCTTTTGATCAAAAAGAATCACTTGTTTTTTTCCTTCAAAATGAAAGTGAAAAATATTTGCTAAATCAATATCGTAGTGCATAAAGGTATGACTACCCTCTCCTCCAAAGAACAACATTGGCAATCCCTTCATCAGCTTTAAGCCAAAATCAGGATAGCTAAAGTCATTTTGAAGTTGTGGCACCTCCTTCAAAATATTCAAAAGAAAAATGCGATATCGCGTAGGCTCACGTTTCAATAAATCCACATATTCGGACATTTTCATTTTAGCATGTGCTTGATTAAAACCTTCATCATGGCGCACTGGACGATCATCGTATAATGGTACCGTAACATCCTTAGCTACATGGGCCATATAATCCAAATTCCACTTATTCATGGCAGGCCAATCATCTACAAACCGTTCAATAATTACTGGTCGTTGTGGTTTGAAATAATTTCTTTGGAAATCCTCCTTGGTGATGGATGAAACTCTGTCTATCTCTTTTAATTGCATATACCCGTAAAGTCATACGAAATTACGAAACTTTAAAATAACCTCTAGTTAAAACGTGAAAGACGAAATGATTATTCCATCTTTCAATTATGACTATTTTCTATTGCCCGTCTGTTGTCACTACCAATTGATCTGAATAACTACTATAGCCATCAATTCCACAATTTGCCCTCACATAAATTTCATAAGTGAAAGACGGATTAAGGTTGGTAATTTCAAAATTACTTTGGGAAGTTTGAGCCACAGTTCCTGTTCCCACAGGGAATCCAACAGCGCCGTATTCTATCTCCCATGCGGTCTCATTATTTTCATCCCAAGTAAGCTCAATGGCACTCGAACTTACCGAAACTAAGGCTAGATTAGTAGGCGTATTGCAAAGCTCTACATTCTCAAGTGTAGTAAATAGAGCCGAGATGTAACTACTAAACCCATCACTACCACAATTAGAACGTAGAAAAATCTCATAATTGGTTAATGGTGTTAACCCGTCAATTAAATACTCACGTTGAGAGGTTTGAATAATGGAACCACTCCCTAGTGAGAAACCCCGTTCGCCATATTCAATTTCGAAGGCAGATTCTCCTCCTGTTTCCCAGCTAAAGAAAACGGAGGCGCTATTAATTTGATCGACGGAAATATTTTCGGGTTTTGAGCAATTTCGATTGGTGGAATCATCATTTTTAGAACAGCCAAACAAAAACACACAAGCGGCTGCTATCCAGAGCAGTTTTTTCATAGTACAGGTTTTAAGATTAAGTAATGTTTGGCAGCACCTAAAACGAGTATTCTCTACTAAAAATTGTTGTATTTGCAATTCAGAATTAATTCCGAAGAAAAAAATAGACGAATTCAACCAAATAAACAACGTATTCATACGGCCCGTTATTCCCTAAAAAAGATAGTGGTAATTACTTAAGAGAAGCCTTTTCCTTCGCACTCACGTTACGCTCAATGGTATGGCTAGGACGAGTCCATTTTGGCTTTTCGTCCAAGGGCTCAAATTGTGAATCTAAAGCCTCCACCGTCTCTGGCTGCGCCTTTTTGACGAATGGCTTCATAGGTTGTAAACCCAACATTTCAAACATTTTCATGTCTTCATTTACATCGGGGTTAGGTGTAGTAAGAAGCTTATCTCCCGCAAAAATTGAATTGGCTCCCGCAAAAAAGCACATTGCTTGTCCTTCTCGGCTCATTTCCGTTCTTCCTGCGGACAATCGAACTTGAGTTTGCGGCATAACTATACGGGTTGTAGCCACCATTCTAATCATTTCCCAAATAGAAATAGGCTCAATATCCTCCATTGGGGTACCTTCCACAGCAACCAAAGCATTAATTGGTACAGACTCTGGTTGTGGATTTAATGAGGTCAATGCCACTAACATTCCTGCACGATCTTCTACAGCTTCACCCATTCCAATAATACCTCCGCTACAAACAGTTACGTTTGTTTTACGAACATTATCAATGGTGTCCAATCGATCTTGAAAGGCTCTTGTTGAAATCACATCTTTATAGTAATCTTCACTGGTATCTAAGTTGTGGTTATAAGCATATAATCCCGCTTCCGCTAAACGATGTGCTTGATTTTCAGTAATCATCCCTAGCGTACAACATACCTCCATGTCCAATTTATTAATGGTTCTCACCATTTCAAGTACTTGATCAAACTCTTCTCCGTCTTTTACATTTCTCCAAGCCGCGCCCATACACACACGGGAGCTTCCTGATGCTTTGGCTCGCAAAGCTTGAGCTTTCACATGAGAAACGGTCATTAAATCATTTCCTTCAATGTCTGTGTGATACCTTGCCGCTTGTGGACGATATCCACAATCTTCTGGACAACCTCCTGTTTTTATGGACAATAAAGTAGAAACTTGCACCTCATTTGGATTATGAAATTCACGATGTACCGTAGCAGCTTCGTACAGTAATTCCATCATTGGTTTTTGGTAAATTTCAAGGATTTGTTCCTTAGTCCAATCGTGTTTTATAGTGCTCATTCTTTTGTTTTCTAACAGTTAAAACCTACAAATAGCATTACTACTTGTAGGTTTTTCAATTATTGATTGAATACAAATTTACTATTCTTCTTCTGAAATGTCCTTAGCATCTTTAATTTCTTTTCCTTTCAAATATTCGGGCAATTGCATTCCTGCCATATCGAACATTTCTTGAAGTGGAGGCACCGATTTGTACATTCCAGAGATAAAATTAGAGGTAGCTGTTTTTCCATCTTTTCCTCCGCTTCCATTCTCCCAAACGGTCACCTTATCTATTTTAATATTTTTGATGGCTTCGGCTTGCAACTTAACTAATTCTGGTAATTTATCGGCGATTAATAAAAGTACCGCATCCTTAGAGCTATTTCCAGCAGCTTGTACAATCTTGTCAAAACCTTGTGCTTGTTTAGTTAATATTTCAAAGATCCCTTGTGCTTCTGCTTGCGCTTTGAATAAAATTGCATCTGCTTCCCCTTTGGCCAATCTTCGAATTTGTTCTGCTTCCGCTTCAGCATCTATTTCAACTTTCTTCTTATCTATTTCCGCAGGCACAATAATATCGGCCAATTGAGTACTTCTTTCTCTTTCAGCACGCGTAATCTCAGCAGCTTTTTCAGCTATATAAGACTCTTCCAAAGCTTTCGCAGCTTGCACTTTCTCAGAAGCTATTGCAATACGCCCAGCTTCTGCCTCACGTTGACGACGTTTCGAATCGGAATTTGCCACTTCAATTTTTGCAAGGTTCTCTCCTTCTACTGCTTTTGCATTGGCAGCAGACACTTGAGTACGTTGATCTTGTACTGCGTTAGCTTCCCCAATAGAACCGTCTCTGTTCTTTTCGGCAACACTCTTACGAGCAGCGTTAATTGCATGTGCTGCGGCTTCTTTACCTAAGGCTTCGATATATCCAGATTCATCAACAATATCTGTAATGTTTACGTTGATTAATTTTAAACCTACTTTCTTAAGTTCAGATTCTACGCTATTCGAAATATTGTTTAAGAATTTATCACGGTCTGAGTTAATTTCTTCAATATCCATTGAAGCAACTACTAAACGCAATTGTCCAAAGATGATTTCCATAGCCAAATCCTGAATCTCCTGCTGACCCAATCCCAAAAGACGTTCGGCAGCATTCTGCATGACTCCTGGCTCTGTTGTAACTCCAATGGTAAATCGAGAAGGAACGTTCACACGAATGTTCTGCTTACTCAATGCATTTACCAGATTCACTTCAATGGAAATAGGTGTTAGGTCTAAGTATTGATAGTCCTGTATGACTGGCCAAATAAATGCTGCTCCACCGTGTATACATCGGGCAGAAACCCCATCTCCTACTTTTCCGTAGACCACAAGAATTCTATCGGAAGGACACCTTTTGTATCTTCGGATAAAGGTGATAATAATAATAAAGAAAAATAAAATCCCAAATCCAATTGCGAGTACGCCCGCAAAGGCTTCCATTTGTAATGGTAGTGTATTCATATTAGTTAGTGTGTTTGTTTACAATTAATATTCCGTTATCAGTGACCTGAGTCACCATTATAATTTCTCCCTGCCTAAGATCCACATCTGCATCGGTCAAAGCATCTAACTCGCGCAAACCTCCCTGCACCTTAATTTGAACTTTTCCCATGCTCGACCGATTAGCTCCAATAGTTAGGTATACTTCACCAATGTTATGTAATGCATTCTTCAGTTTCAATGTTCCACTACTAGTCAATTTACTTAAATAGTAAAAAAGAGTAGCCATTGCTAGCATCATTAGCAAACCGCAAGTGATAGAAACCACTAATGTTACTGTATGTGAATACCCCTCATTAAGACAAGCAATTCCAGACCAACTAAAAATGGTGAAGAACCCCATCAAGTTTTTGAAAGATAAAAATTGAAATCCGATGCCTGTATCACCATCAATATCGGCATCCACATCTCCCAAATCATCTACCTCACCACCCATAAGGGTCATAACCATTAAAATAATAAAGAGCAAAGAAGAAATTAAAGCAATAACCCAGTACACTTTTTCGAAAGTGCCTAATTCAGCGAACCATTGTTCCATAGTGTTCGATTTTAAATGTTAAGAAATATACTAACTTTTTAAACCCACCAGACGGTATGCCTCAGTAATTTGTCACAATGATACTAACACTAGATGTATTAAATCATTCAACTTATGATTGTCGTTTTTGAGTATGGTCGGGTTGTTAAAAAAGGACTGTGAATGTGCTTTGGTAATCCATAAAAAGAATGGAGGTTGACATCTCATTCTTGCTGAAACTTCTTAGCAGGACACTCAAGCCCTATATTAGTCTCAAAACAGTGAGAAATGTTACGAAACTAATTTTTAAAACTAATGCCAGACATACTATTCGGGATTACTTACAATAATAGAAACCGCATTCCCACCAAACCCTACTGCATTTACCATAATGGTTTTAAGTTCTTTGGAGATGTCCATTTCATTTCTGTAAAAAGGATTTTCTATAAACTTATTGTGCTGTAACATGAGTACAGCAAATTCTAAACTCATCATTCCCGAAGCACCAAAAGTATGACCAACGAGCCATTTATTTGAAGTTAGCAAAGGAAGTTTACTTTCAAAAACAACATCTATCGCCTTCTTCTCTGCTAAATCTCCTTTTGTAGTTCCTGGGGCGTGTAGAATAACAGCATCTACAGTCAACAAACTTGCATTTCGCAGTGCCATTTTTATAGAATCTTGAAAACAAGTTGCGTTTTTTGAAATTGAACTATTGTGTTCCAACTTTTCCGAAGCAAATCCGTATCCAGCCACCATTGCCACTGAACGAACTGTTTTTTCTCGCTCTAAAACAGCAACGGCTGCTCCTTCTCCAAGAATCATGGTATTCTGTTTTTTTTCGAAGTGCATAGACTCACAAATAGGGTTTTCAGATCCAGCTGAATACAACTTTAATGCCTGCATTTGAGCAATCGTAAAAGGCGTCAATGCCGCTTCACTTCCTCCAACTACAAAGGCATCTGCCATTCCAGCTTGTAGCCATGCAATGCCATTGAGTAGCGCATGTAATGCCGTAGAACAAGTGACCGAATGTCCAATCTGTACTCCATTTACTCCCAACTCCTGCCCTACCCAAGATGAAATATTCCCTAAGGTTGTTGTGGGTGACGTATAAGGGGAAACTTTCCCTTTTAGTTGATATTGCGTATGATATTTTTCAAATAATGCGGTAGCTCCTCGGGAAGAACCTATATTAATCCCAATGTTTTTCTGTGGAAATTTAAGAGCATCAAATGCATTATTAGACGCTAACATTGCCAATAAAACAGACCGATCTAAATTTTTGTAGGACGGACTAGAGCATTGTAGTTTTTTCAAAGCATCTTCCACTTCCGAAGTAACAAAGGCACCCCAAATTTCAGTGTCATCCATTTCTTTTTTACTGAATAGTGCTTTTCCGTCCAAATAACGTTGCCAAATGGAGGCAGAAGAAATCCCTAAGGCAGAAACCGAAGCGATTCCAGAAATGAAAATAGGTGTTTGCAATTTTTTTAGTAATTTGAAGCAAAAATAAGAGTTCTTACTCTT
>JAESTG010000047.1 GCA_016763715.1 Flavobacteriaceae bacterium | reverse complement strand
TACACACAGTACATGTACAACACACAGATTGTGAATCCAGCTTATGCAGGATCGAGCAATGCCTTAAGTTTTGGTTTGTTGGGGCGTACCCAATGGGTAAATTTTGAAGGAGCTCCAAAGACGGGGACCTTTACAATCAATTCACCTATTGGAGCATTAGAGAATATGGGGCTTGGTTTATCTATTGTTCATGATCAATTGGGTCCAGCGGTAGAATCGAATATAAATATTGATTATTCCTATACCATCAACACGTCCGATATTGCAGAGTTATCGTTTGGATTGAAAGCGGGAATAGATTTATTAGATATTGATTTCACTAAGCTAAACATTGCAGATCAGGGTGATATTTTTGAAAATAATGTTGATAATAAGATACAGCCTCAAATTGGAGCTGGTATTTATTACAATACAGATAAGTTCTACGCAGGGCTGTCAGTCCCCAATTTTTTAACTACAAAGCATTTTGATGAATCGCAAATTGATAATTTGATTGATGATCCGCTTGGCTTGGCTGGAGAGACCACAGCTGCGGAGCGTATGCATTACTTCTTGATTGCTGGTTATGTATTTGATTTGAATGAGAATTAGAAGTTCAAGCCTGCAACCTTAGTTAAAGTAGTAAGTGGTGCTCCATTAGAATGGGACGCTTCTGCGAACTTTTTGATAAATGAAAAATTTACAGTAGGAGCTTCGTATCGTTGGAGTGCTGCCTTAAGTGCGATGGCTGGATTTCAGGTGACTGATTCAATGTTTATTGGAGTTGCTTATGATTACCAGACAACGGATATAGAAACCTTTAGTGATGGTTCTTACGAAGTTTTCCTTCGATTCGATGTGTTTAAAAAACCAGAACGTGTGTTAACCCCGAGATTCTTTTAAAATCCAATTTAAGTATGAAAATACATTCAGTAGTTAAACGAATACTTATGTTTGTGTTAGTGATTGGTTTCGCTAGCACCACCCAAGCCCAAAATAAAAATAGAGTAGAGAAAGCCAACAAAGAGTTCGATAAGTACTCCTTCATCGATGCACGTGCTATTTATTTAAAGGTTGTCGAGGATGGTTATACTTCTTCAGAGATTTATAAAAAGTTAGGAGACACCTATTATTTTAATGGAGAGTATTCCGAAGCAGCTAGTTGGTACGAGAAAAGCATCACACAATATCCAAATGACACCGAGCCCGTCTATTATTATAGAGCGGCTCAGTCGTTTAAGAGCATTAGTGAGTACGAAAAATCTGACAACATGATGATGGCTTATCAAAAAGTTGGAGGAAATAGTTTGATATTGAAAAATTTCAACGAAGATCCTAATTATTTAGAAAGCATTGCTTTTAAGGCCAAAGGCTATGAAGTGGAAAAGGTAGACATAAATACCGATGCTTCCGATTTTGGACCTTCCTACTATGGCGATAAGCTAGTATTTGCCTCATCGTCACGAAGTAATGAAGGCACCAAAACTCATGAATGGAACCAACAACCCTTTTTGGATTTGTATGTTGCAGATATGGATGAGGAAGGGAAGCTTTCCAATGTAACACCTTTGGATGGAGACATCAATACACCTTATCATGAATCTTCAACAGCCTTTTCTAAGGATGGGTCTACAGTATATTTTACTAGAAACAACTATATAGATGGAAAGAAGAAACGAGATAAAGAGAAGACTATTAGATTGAAATTATATAAAGCTATTAAGAGTGGTGAGAACTTTTGGACTAATATTGAGGAATTACCATTTAACAACGATAACTATTCTGTTGCTCACCCCGCTTTAAGTGTGGATGAAAAGCGGTTATATTTTTCTTCAGATATGCCAGGGGCTCTAACCCTAGATGAAAATACTCCAGCCTTAAGCGATATCTGGTATGTTACTATTAATGAAGATGGCAGTTATGGTAGTCCTATTAACTTGGGGCCAACTATTAACACAGAAGCTAGAGAGACCTTCCCATTTATTTCAAAACAGAATAATCTTTACTTTTCTAGTGATGGTCGTTCGGGTCTTGGAGGTTTGGATATTTTTGTAACACCACTAAGTAGTAATGGAAATACAGGTGTTATTACTAATTTAGGAGAACCAGCCAATAGTAATCAGGATGATTTTGGATTTATTATCAATGAAGAGAAACGTCTAGGTTTTTTATCTTCCAACCGTGATGGAACCAATGGAAGTGTTGGAGATGATATTTATCGAGTACAGGAAAAGTGTGAGATTACTATTGTAGGAACAGTTACAGATATAGCCACAGGAGAAATTCTTCCAGGGGCTACTGTTACCTTATTGGATGAAAATAACATAACTGTTGAGACAGTTACAGTTGGAGCAGACGGTAGTTATAGTTTCACACAATTCGCCGAATGTAGTTCACAATATTTGGTGAGAGCTAAAAGTGATGGTTGTGAGTTTAAAGAGGAATTGGTAGAGACACCAGAGAATACTGGCGTAATTGATGTGCCAATGGCTTTAGAATGCGATCCATGTGCTGTCAATGACCTTGGGTGTCGTTTGAGTTTACAGCCTATCTATTTTGATTTCGATCGTTATAACATTCGTCCAGATGCAGCCATAGAGTTGGCTAAAATATTAGCTGCTATGAGAGAATATCCGCAGTTGGTTATTCATATTGAATCTCATACCGATTCTAGAGGTATTGACTCTTACAATGAGGCATTGTCTGAAAAGAGAGCCCAATCAACCCTTTCATGGTTGGTGGATCAGGGCATCGATAGAAACAGATTGTCAGCTAAGGGATATGGTGAATACCAATTGCAGAACCAATGCTCTAATGGAGTAGAATGTACAGAGGAAGAACACCAACTTAATAGACGTTCTATGTTTATTATTCAGAATTAAAAAACATCTCCCCAATATTTTTGGAAAGCGCTTTGTGTATTATCACAAGGCGCTTTTTATAATTACACTAAATTTAATCATACTTGAAGTGATTTAGTAAAAAACATCCTTGATTGCTTTTTGTTTTTGTTAACAGCGCATTTTGTATTTTTGATGAAAATTGTAGACATTCTATGGGAGAGCAGGTGATACTTGTCAATGAAAATGATGAACAGATAGGTTTAATGCCGAAGATGGAAGCCCATGAGAAAGGGGTGTTGCATCGTGCTTTTTCAGTATTTATTTTTGATGATGATAATCAGTTGTTATTACAACAGCGTGCCTTTGGAAAGTATCATTCTCCAGGGCTTTGGACGAATACTTGCTGTAGTCATCAACGAGATGGAGAAACCTCGTTGGAAGCAGGAAAACGTAGGCTTGAAGAGGAAATGGGCTTTACTACTCCGTTACGTGAAACAACAACTTTTATTTACAAAGCTCCTTTTGATAATGGACTAACCGAGCATGAGTTGGATCATATATTAATTGGAAATTACACGGAATCACCTTGTATAAATAAAAATGAAGTTGCCTCTTGGAAATGGATGCCATTGGAAGAAGTAAAAGAAAATATTTTTATACATCCCGAAAAATACACCGCTTGGTTCAAAATAATTTTTGAAAAGTTTTATCAAACCCTTTCTTTATGAGTAGCACTATCTATAGAAAAGCGCACTTCAATGCTGCACATCGTTTGTTTAGAAAGGATTGGAGCGATGAGAGAAACTTAGAGGTATTTGGTAAGTGTAGCAACCCAAATTATCATGGTCACAATTATGAGCTTGAAATTGGTGTAACAGGAAACATTAATCCAGAAACTGGATTTATCATAGATTTGTCAATACTTAAAGCCATTATCAAAGAAGAAGTTGAAATTCCTTTTGATCATAAGAACCTTAATTTGGAAGTTGAAGAGTTTAAAGAACTCAATCCTACAGTTGAAAATATTGCAATGATAATATGGGACAAACTAACAAAACGGTTAGCTTCATCTTATGATGTTACTGTGAAACTCTATGAAACACCTCGTAATTT
>JAESTG010000162.1 GCA_016763715.1 Flavobacteriaceae bacterium | reverse complement strand
TTCTAATAATAGCGATGTTTCCAAAACCTTAAATTATGTAAACAGTTTGTTCAGTTTGTATAATGAATACAATACCAAACTAGCCATTGATACAGACTCCAACGAATTGATTTTTACTGATGATTTTTCAGAATTAAGAGGAAATTTTGGAGCTGTTGAGTTTAGACGCTCTAATGAACTTATGGGGTTGTATTGTAAGTCTGGCGCTGAATGTATGTCGGTAGCAGATGTTGATACAGGAGTTTCTGATGGTTATAAGGCGCAATATACCTTTGGTTTACAGGAAAACGATGAAGCCATTCCTGAAATGGATAGGGCTATTGAGAAATTAAATGCAATGCTCGTTGGACTCTCAGGAGGGGCATCTGGTTCGAGTTCAAGCAGTCTTAGTTCGGTGGCTAAAAGCAATCTGAAAATCATCAATGATGCTTTCGATGAATACAATAGCTATGAAACTGTGTTTTCAGTAAAAGGTAAAAATTTACATTGGGATAGTAGTGTGGCAAATGTTTCAGCCAGTTTAAATAACTTAACGTTTTATATCGACTACGAAAACAATTGGATGGTAATGAGATGTACCGATGGTGATTGTTTGGAAGGTAGTAGCTCAAAAGATAGTTATTCAATGGGGTTGTCAACATCTTCTGGTATTGCTCCCAATATTGAAAAAGTACTTCAAGCCTTTAATGATCTTAGAAGAGAGATTCTTACAAATTAATACTTTTCCCTTGTTTTATCTAGAATAGGGCAACTGCCGTATTTTTTTCTATTTATAGGATTCATAATTTTAAGTATCTTTAAAATAACTAATTGACCTCCTATGAATATTAAAGTTGCCATTGTGGATGATAATAGTTTTCTCATTCACGCCATTAAAGAGAAACTTTCTTTTTTTGAGGATATTTCTATAAAACACACTTCTTTGAATGGTAGTGAGTTGCTCAATAGATTGGAAGACAACCATATTATTGATATTATTTTAATGGATATTGAAATGCCTGTACTCGATGGTATTGAAACCACACAAGTAGTAAAACAGAAGTATCCGCAGATCAAAATTATTATGCTAACCGCATTTGATAATGATGAAAATATATTTAATGCAATTAAAGCAGGAGCAGATGGCTATTTGTTGAAAGAAATCACACCTCAAGATTTGTACGATGGCATAAAGGAAACATTGAACGGTGGAGCTGCCATGAATCCTTCTATCGCTTTAAAAACCTTAAAGTTACTCAGAAACCCTTTGTCTATTGAAAATCAAAATGATAAAGAGGAAATTTCACTTTCTAAACGTGAAGTTGAGGTGTTGGAACAGCTAAGCAAGGCTTTAAGCTATACCGCTATTGCAAATAATTTATTTCTTTCACCTAGCACAGTGCGAAAACACATTGAAAATATTTACAAGAAATTGCAGGTTCATAGCAAAATTGAAGCAGTACAAAAGGCAAAAAATTACAACATCATTTAATTAATTTGTGATTTTAATAGAGATTGAAATGTTTTACTTGTTGGCTCGCAACAGGTTGTTTCAATTACAATCCAAATGCAGTTTTCACTTTCTCAACATAATCCAATTTCTCCCAAGTGAATAATTCTACTTCTAAAGTTTTGCTATCCCCATAAGGTGTACGAAATGTTTTAGTTACGATTTCATTTTTCCTTCCCATGTGACCATAAGCAGCCGTTTCAGAATAAATAGGGTTTCTAAGTTTTAACCGTTCTTCTATAGCAGCTGGTCGCATATCGAAGATCGAATCTACTTTTTCAGCTATTTCACCATCGGTAAGTTCAACCTTAGAAGTACCGTAGGTGTCAACAAAAATCGCCATAGGTTTAACAACGCCAATGGCATAACTAACTTGTACTAACACTTCTTCGCACAATCCTGCAGCAACTAAATTTTTAGCAATATGTCTTGTAGCGTAAGCCGCAGAACGGTCTACCTTACTAGGGTCTTTTCCACTAAAAGCGCCACCTCCATGGGCTCCTTTACCACCGTAAGTATCTACAATAATTTTCCTTCCCGTTAAACCAGTATCTCCATGGGGACCACCAATAACAAATTTTCCAGTTGGGTTGATGTGATATTTAATTTTGTCGTTAAATAAGGCCGCTATTTTCGGATTGACCTTGGCCATTACACGAGGAATTAAAATCGAAATTATATCACTTTTAATTTTTGCCAACATGCGGTCGTCGTCAGTATCAAACTCGTCATGCTGTGTCGAAATAACAATAGAATCAATACGTACAGGCTTATTGTCGTCATTATACTCAATGGTCACCTGGCTTTTAGAGTCTGGGCGTAGATAGGGGATGTCTTTTTCTTCTCTTCTTAATTCAGCAAGTTCAATCAATAATTTATGAGAAAGGTCTAATGCCAATGGCATGTAGTTTTCAGTCTCTGTTGTCGCATATCCAAACATCATCCCTTGATCGCCCGCGCCTTGCTCTTCTTTATTTTCGCGATCCACACCACGGTTAATATCGTCACTTTGTTCATGGATGGCAGATAGAACTCCGCAAGAATTTCCGTCAAACTGATATTCGCTTTTAGTATAACCTATTTTGTTGATAACATCACGTGCAATCTTCTGAACGTCTAAGTAAATATTCGACTTTACTTCTCCTGCCAAAACTACTTGTCCAGTAGTTACTAAAGTCTCACAAGCTACTTTCGACTGAGGGTCAAGTGCTAAAAAATTATCAATTAGAGCGTCACTAATTTGGTCAGCAACTTTATCTGGATGTCCTTCCGATACACTTTCAGAAGTAAATAAATAAGCCATAAAATGGATTTAAAATTATAAATTCTCAGAGAGATTTGACGAAAACGTCGAAGGTAGTTTACACTGCCTTTAGCATTTTTTAATTCTAAATTCAAAAGAAATCTCTATTTAGAGTCTTAAGACGTTTAGAAGAGGTTGCAATCAGTCAAATCTGTCCTCTTATACTAAGGCAAATGTAAGGAAATTGACAAAACTACAAAAGAGATTTATTGTTTCTGTAACACTGCTCTTTGAACCGTTGAAATGGGATAGGAAATTACTTTTGTTTTTTCCTCATCGTCGGCATATGATATTTGTTTTTCGGTTTTATCCGTAACAGCAATTTCAAAAATCATGTGGTCTTTTTCAAAGGTGATAAATGTAGTTAGTAGATTGTTGCCAACTTCAAACAGAGTATACATTCTGTTGTCAATCACTTTGTCGTGTAATATAATACCATTATTTTCATCCACTATATATAATCCAGACGCCGCATCTTCGGCAATGAGATTGTAGGGTCTTTCTTGTTTATTATCACCTATTCCATAAATTAGTTTGTATTCGTATTTTCCAACACTATCTGTGGGTTGAAAGTGAAATTCCATAGGGTAGGTTTGTGTTCCTTTTTTGTTTGATATTTTGAGTGTTCCTGTATAAATTCCGAAGTAGTCATTTGGAAAATTGATAGAGGTGTTTTGTTGTGGAAATAATGGAGTGCTAATGAAGAACAGTAGGCAAAATAGTAAAGCGTAGGGTTTCATATTGCTGAATTTTTCTTTAAATATTGTTTATGAAAATACTGAATAATTAAATGAAATTCAAATTTTAAATTATTTGAAAGCCTTCCTTTAACGCGAAGGCTTTTTATTTGTTATACTGAATATAGCTACCATGAAATTATAGTCATTATCATTGTCTTTTGAGCCCTGATATATCTCGAAATTTCATAAAAAACTGTATCAATTATGACACGGTTTTTTTATGAAAGGAATTGATCCACTGGGCATCGGAAATTGAATGGCTTTAATGTATTTAGAATCAATTAAATATATAAAATAAAGCAATTATGAACTTATTTTTATTTGTAAAATGAGTGCAGTAATCAGTAAGGCAAAAACTAATTTCGATTTGTATTATTAAAGTATAACCTTTCTCATTTAGAAAAAGGATTTATTAGAATATGAAAGAACTAAATAAATACAGTAAAGCAGTTACGCAAGATCCGACGCAACCCGCAGCCAAGGCAATGTTGCACGCCATTGGATTTACCAAAGAGGATTTC
>JAESTG010000161.1 GCA_016763715.1 Flavobacteriaceae bacterium | reverse complement strand
TGGATTTAAGTTTAAAAGCTCTGTAAATGAGTAAAGAGATTGAAGATAAACTCACTAAGATTCCAGTAGTTAGGACATTGGTTAAGCTCCTTAAGCTGGTGGTTTTACCTAGGTTTAAAGGACTTTCTCTTTATGATTTACTAGAAATTTATATTGTTGGAATTATTAAAGGAACTTTTTCGTCAAGGGCTAGTTCCATTGCGTATAGCTTCTTTATAGCCTTATTTCCTTTTTTGCTTTTTATCCTGAATTTAATCCCTGTCATTCGCATTGAGAATTTTCAGAATGAATTTTTAGGCTTAATCCGAAGGTTGCTTCCACCGCAAACACAAGATTTTTTTCTGCCAGTTATTGAAGATATTGCACTCAATCCTAGAAACAGCCTTATTTCGGTTACCTTCTTTTTGACGCTCTTTTTGGCTGCCAATGGAGTAAATTCTATTTTTAGCGCCTTCGAATACTCCGTTCATGTAACCATAAATAGGAATTTTTTTAAACAATTTTTCATAGCTATTTTGGTCTCTATCTTTCTGGCATTGTTGTTGTTAATTACTGTCGGGTCCATTGTTTATGGAGAATTTTTGATTAAAGAATTGAAGACGAATGCCTATATCGAAAATGATTTCTTTTGGATTGGGTTTTTGCAATATTCAATTTTTGTCATTATGTTATATATTGCCGTTTCTACTTTGTACCATTTTGGGGTAAAGGAAGGGAGAGAAACAAGATTCTTTTCCGTTGGAGCTTTGGTAACCACCTTATTATTTTTATTAACCACTTACTTTTTTGGGGTGTATATTAATAACTTTAGTCAGTATAATGAGTTATATGGCTCTATCGGGGCATTATTAATCATGATGTTTTATATCTGGATCAATTCAAATCTATTGTTGCTGGGGTTTGAATTAAATATTTCCTTACAGCGACTCAAAGAAAAATGCATAATTCAATAACACAAATTTTTAATTTATTCCCTATGAAAAATGTTTTAGTAGTATTAATTGCAGTATTCAGTTTTAACCTTGTTTCGGCTCAAACCCAAGTGGGTGCTGTTACCTTGCCAAATACAGTAAATTTTGGAGGTCAGGAATTGGCACTCAACGGTGCTGGTATTCGGAAAAAAGCTATGATTTTGAAGTTGTATTCAGGCGGACTATATCTAGCTACTCCATCAAGCAATGCAAATAGCGTAATTAACTCTAGTGATTATATGGCTATCAAATTACATATTACTTCTGGTTTTGTTTCAAGTGATGCTATGAAAGATGCTGTGGAGGATGGTTTTGATGCTTCTATGGATGGTGATACGGCCTCTCTTTCTTCTGAAATCACCAAATTTGTAAGTTTCTTCAATGATGAAATTGTTGAGGATAATATATTCGATATTACATACCAAGGCAACCGAGGTGTTGTTGTTTATAAAAATGGAACTGAAGTAGGTTCCATTAGAGGTCTCAACTTTAAAAAAGCTCTTTTCGGAATTTGGTTGGGCGATGATCCTGCCGATAAGAAGTTGAAGAACGCAATGTTGAATAAATAATCTTTTATTTCTTCTGAATATGATACGTAATAATTATATATTATTTTGTTTAGTATGTTTACTCGGGCTTTCGACTGTTTCTGCTCAAGGCGTTTTCGGAAAATGGAAAACGATTGATGATGTTACAGGAAAAGCCAGATCTTGTGTAGAAATTTATGAAGAAGACGGTAAAGTCTATGGCAAAATTATTAAACTAATCAATATTGAAAAAGAAAACCCCATGTGTGATCTTTGTTGTTGTGAGGATAAGGGGCAGCCTATTATTGGAATGCAGTTTCTCCGAGGGCTAAAAAAAGATGGCGACAAGTATAATGGAGGAAAAATATTGGATCCTAAAACGGGTAAGATTTATGATTGTTATATAACATTAGAAGAAGATAATATACTTAAAGTACGTGGCTATATTAACTTTCCTTTGATGGGAAGAACTCAATATTGGTATCGGACAGAGTAATAGTTTTGTTCATAAAATATACAAAAGGCTACCTTTTAATTGAGGAGCCTTTTTTACTTTTAGAGTTATATTTACTTCAGCAAAAAACAAATAAAGATTGTATTTCATTGATGTTATATTACCTATTCCTTTAAGACAGACCTTTACGTACAATGTAAATAGGGATGAGGCTTATTTTTTAAAGCTTGGAATGCGTGTAGCGGTACCTTTTGGGAAATCAAAGATTTATACGGCTGTTGTCCATGGCGTGCATCAAAATGATCCGCTGGGCTATGAAACCAAGGCTATTGATCAAATTCTAGATGAAACCCCAATTATCACGACGCATCAGTTGAAACATTGGGAGTGGATGGCAGATTATTATATGTGTACGCTTGGCGAGGTTGTCCGAGCCGCACTGCCAAGTGCTTTTCTTTTAGAGAGTGAAACGATTATCACACTTGCACAGAGTGAAGTTGTGAATGATTCCGATTTTAGTGATTCCGAATTTTTGTTATACGAAGCATTACAACATCAATCCTCATTGCACATTAACGATGTTCGCTCCATTTTGGATCAAAAGAACGTGATGGGTGTTATTCAAAAGTTATTGGATAGGGGTGTGGTAATGGTTCAGGAAGAAGTGTACGAACAATACAAACCTAAGTTGAAACGATATGTGAAGTTAAATTCTATGTATACTGAAGAAGCTGCACTAAGAGAATTACTTGATAATTTGTCGCGTGCACCAAAGCAGCGACAGGTATTAATGACACTTTTTATGTTGTCTGCTTCGGAAAAAAATGTCGATACGGTTTTACTTCAGAAGAAATCAGAAAGTACAGCAACCGTAATTAGAACGTTGATTGATAAGGAAATTTTGGAAGAGTATTTTATCCAAAAAGACCGAATTTCCTATGAAGGAGTGGCTGCTTCAGCAGTGAAAGAACTAAGCAAGGCACAGGATATAGCCCTTTTAGAGATAAAGGAATCATTTAAAGCAATGAATATTTGTTTGCTGCATGGGGTTACTTCCAGTGGGAAAACTGAAATTTATATGCAACTTATTGAGGAAATGCTTGCTACAGGAAAGCAAATTCTCTATATGTTGCCAGAAATTGCTTTGACCACTCAATTAATAAGTAGGCTTCAACTATATTTTGGAGAGAAAATTTCCGTTTATCACTCTAAATATTCAGTGAATGAACGAGTAGAGGTTTGGAATCATGTTTTGGAAGGTAAGTCCAAAGCACAGATTGTCATAGGAGCTCGCTCCTCTTTATTTTTGCCATTTAAGAGTTTGGGTTTAATTCTTATAGATGAAGAACATGGGCCCTCTTTTAAACAATACAATCCAGCACCACGTTATCACGCTCGAGATAGTGCTATTGTTCTAGCTAACCTTCACAATGCTAAGGTATTGTTAGGCTCGGCGACACCTTCATTGGAAACTTATTATAATGCTGTAAACCAAAAATATGGTTTGGTAGTATTGAAAGAACGCTTCGGAAATGTCCAAATGCCCGATATAGAATTAATAGATGTTCGAGATAAAACGAAACGAAAATTGATGACTGGACATTTTAGCGATCGTTTGCTGGAGGAGATAAAGGAATCTCTCGAGTCAGGCGAACAGGTTATTTTATTTCAAAACAGGCGAGGATATTCACCTGTAGTAGAATGTACTACTTGCGGAGTGTCACCACAGTGCCCTAACTGTGATGTGAGTTTGACATATCATCAATTTAAAAATGAATTGAGATGTCATTATTGCGGTTATCACATGGCAATGTTAATCTCTTGTATGGCATGTGGAAGTGATACGTTGGATAATAAAGGCTTCGGAACCGAGCAGATTGAAAATGAACTGAAAGAGTTGTTTCCAGAACACGTTGTGGCTCGGATGGACCAGGATACCACCAAAGGAAAATATGGCTACGCCAAATTGATAGAGCGAATGGAAAATCAAGAAATTGATATTTTGGTGGGAACACAAATGCTGGCCAAGGGGTTGGATTTTCGGAATGTAAGTCTTGTGGGAGTCATGAATGCTGACACATTATTGAATTTCCCTGATTTTAGAGCCCATGAAAGGAGTTATCAGTTATTACAGCAAGTATCGGGTAGGGCAGGACGTACTTAAAAACGAGGTAAAGTAATTATACAGAGTTATAATCCTCATCATCAAATTTTAAAACAGGTAAGTGTAAATGATTATGAGGGTATGTATGCTGAACAGACAGAAGAGCGGTATCAATATAAGTATCCACCCTATTATCGTACGATTAAATTGACATTTAAACATCGTAATTTTTCAACTATGCAAAAGGCTTCTATTTGGTTTGGGGAGGTGTTGCAACTACAGTTGAAGGAAAATGTATTGGGGCCTGTAAGTCCATCGGTCGCTAGGATTCGAAATGAGTTTATTTCAAATATACTAGTGAAAATTCCGAAGCAACAATCACTTCCGAAGACCAAAAAATTTATTCACAAGGTGCATCAAAAGTTTAATGCACTAAAGGATTTTGCTAGGGTAAAAGTTACGATAGATGTGGACCATTACTAACCACGCATAGTAGCAGAAAGTGCCTCGACAAGTTCAGCTTTTCTGTTACGAGATAGTGGAAGTTGTTCGTTCTCCAATTCAATCACTTTACTATTATATCGTTCTACTTTATCCAAGTTTACAATATATGATTTGTGAATACGAAGGAAACGTTCTTTCGGCAGCAATGATTCAAAAGCTTTCATGGTAGACAAAACTACTAAAGCATCATGTTCTGTGACTAGCTTTACATAATCTCCAAGAGCTTCAATGTAACGTAATTCATTTAAGAATACTTTACGTTTTTTTAGATTGCTTTTTACAAAAATGAAGTCTTCA
>JAESTG010000031.1 GCA_016763715.1 Flavobacteriaceae bacterium | reverse complement strand
TAAAAGCCAAGTGGCAATTACCTAACGATAGGGCTTTGTACGCTTTGCTTACCTATTCTCCGGAAGATTATCAATTTATTATAGCCGGAGCCCCTAGTTTGGACGCCTCATTTTATGCACAATTTATCAATAATAATGTGCATTTATTGTTGAACAAAACATATGATCTTTTAAGTCTATCAACGGCTGCACTAGTTACTTCGGGAACAGCCACATTAGAAACAGCTTTGTACAAGGTTCCTCAAGTAGTCTGTTATAAAGGCAATCGAATTTCTTATGAAATTGCAAAGCGTGTCATAAAACTGAAATATATTTCGTTAGTGAACTTAATTCTAGATAAACCAGTGGTAACCGAACTAATTCAAACGGAATTCAATTCCAAACGTCTTAAGGAGGAACTCACACATATTTTAGATGATTATCATCGCGCTGTACTATTTTTAGAATATTATGACTTAGAGAATGATTTGGGTGGAAAAGGTGCCAGCGAAAAAACAGCAAAATTAATCATTGAAGCGATTAGTTAGTAGGTGCTTTCCACAATGGCACTTAGAGGCACCAGCGTAAACAACACAATCATTACCACGGCAATCACTTTAAAAAGCAATCGATTGCTTTTTGCTAAAAATGAAACCTCTCCTCGGTCTTGTTCAACCAAAAGGAAAGGCGAAACAATGTTTAAATCCTCCTGTCTATTCCAACATTTTTACGTGAAGGAAATGACCTAATAGTCCAATAGGACCACACAAAAAGTACTATATAGAACAAACGCACCAAAATGTCCCCAACCTCTTGTATGGTAGGATCATCATAAAATGGCAACACCTTTTGTATAAGTAAAAAATGATTCAGATTTTTCTATTTACCTCAAATCTATTAAATTTAGGGCACTTAACCTATCTCACTTGATGAAAAAACTAGTACTCCTTGCCCTTCTCAGCCTGTTATTGACATCCTGTGGAGCCTCCAAAAAATCGACAAATAGAATCGTTAAAAACACCTCAACCACAAGTGTTTCATCTAAAAAAATCTCAAAAGTAATCCAACATGCCAAGACCTTTGAGGGAACTCGCTATAAATTTGGTGGGGCGGATCGTAAAGGAATGGATTGCTCTGGTTTGATATATGTATCCTTTAGAAAGGAAAATATTCAACTACCAAGAGTCTCAAGAGATATGGCTCGTCAAGGAATTCGACTAAAACTCAACCAAACTAAGAAAGGAGATTTGGTGTTCTTTCGAACCAACAAAAACAAAAAAGCAATTAATCATGTAGGATTGGTTGTTGAGAATAAAAAAGGGGTCATACGTTTCATACATTCTACCTCGTCTCGTGGGGTAATTGTATCCTCACTTACTGAAAAATATTGGAAAAATGCCTTCGTGGAAGTGCGTCGTGTCATTTAAATTAGTACTTTTAAGTACTTCTCCCTGGTTCATCTTTCATCTAAAGATTAACCAAATCCATGAAATTTATTAATCTAACCGTGTTGCGGCTTGCTGGAAGTATGACAGCTGGAATAGTCGCAGCTTATTTTTCTTCGGAAATACAAAGACCCATTACATTTGCCCCAATATTCCTAATTATTCTTGGTTTTATACCCTTATTATTACTTCTCATTTGGCTTTGGGAACGACGTAAACTTCAACAAGGTATTTTCTTCGGAATACTCACTTATTCTTGCTTTTTCATACTCGGATATTCAAACTATCAACTTCGCAAACCTGAATATCAAAACAAACATTATTCACACCTATCACATTCTAACAACTCTCAATTTATTCAACTTAAAATTACAGAAATATTATCTGAAAATAGCTACAATCACAAATATGAGGCTGAAATGTTACAATTAGATTCTCAGCAAGTGACTGGGAAGGTTTTACTATCAATCAAAAAAGATTCTGGAACCCAAAACTTAACTGTAGACACAAAACTATTGATTTCTGATATCTTAGTTGAAATCCCAGAGCCATTAAACCCTCACCAGTTCAACTACAAAAAATATCTGAAAACCCAAGGAATTCATTATCAGGTTAAAACTTCAAAAGAACACTTTTTAGCCACAAATCAAGGTCACAGTTCACTTAAAGGAGTGTCCGAACGAATTCGAAATCACATCATTCAAAAACTAAGCAAAACATCCATAGAACCAAAGCAGAGAGCCATACTTCAAGCTCTAGTTCTTGGATATAAAAAAGACATCGATCCAGAACAATATCACCAGTTCGCAGCAGCTGGGGTTTTACATATTTTAGCGGTTTCTGGTTTGCATGTAGGCATCTTATTTCTAATCTTTTCTCGACTGTTTTCACCTTTACGCCATCTAAAATTTGGAAAGCAAATTCAATCTATATTGGTTATTTTATTCCTGTGGTGCTTTGCAATACTGGCAGGGCTTTCTCCCTCTGTAGTTAGGGCAGTCACCATGTTTTCCTTTTTCGCTTTTGCTAACATGCTCGATAGACCCACCAATGGATTTAACTCCTTATTCTTATCCTACTTTGTATTGCTCATATTTGAACCAAATTGGCTATTTCATGTTGGCTTTCAGCTAAGCTATTTAGCCGTGTTTTTCATATTGTGGGTACAGCCTAGTTTATATAAATTGTATATCCCAAAATTCTATCTGGGGCGTTTGTTTTGGGGAATAATTACGGTTACAATAGCCGCTCAACTAGGAGTTGCTCCATTGAGTTTGTATTATTTTCACCAATTTCCAGGGTTATTCTTTATCAGCAATCTAGTCATCTTACCCTTCTTGTCTGTTGTGCTAATTGGTGGATTATTAATTGTGACCTTAGCCACATTTGAATTACTTCCACAAACGATAGCTATCGCCTACAATTGGATGCTAACACAATTGAATAATTTTATAGCTTGGGTTGCACAAAAAGAAGCATTTATTTTTAAAGAAATCTCGTTTTCATTTAGTACAATGGGTAGTTGTTACTTTTTTTTAATCATGCTACTTATTTTGTGGAATAAAAGAAAGCCAAAGCAGCTTGTATTCGTTTTAGCATCAATCTCACTTTGGCTGGGGGTGATTCTATTCGAAAACAAAGGGGTTGAAAATGAGCAACTAGTTATTTTCCATACCTTCGGAAAAACCCGTATAGGATACCAAAATGGTCGAGATTTAATATTATATAAGTCGGACACGCTTCCTTCCTTTTCTGAATATCCTTTAAAAAACTTTATTGTCGAACGTAGAGTATCTAATTATACTTCAGCAAAGCTTTCAAATGTGTTCAACTATAAAAACAGACTCATACTACGACTAGACAGCCTTGGAATTTACCCAATAACAGGCAAACCCATAGTCCTACTTACTCATAGTTCTAAAGTAAATTTAGACAGACTTATAGATAGCTTACATCCCACTTTAATTGTTGCCGATGGAAGTAACTATCCTTCGTTTATTCGTCGCTGGAAAAACACTTGTAAAGCCAGAGACATCCCATTCCACTATACAGGTGAAAAAGGAGCCATCGTGTTTTGACATAGCCTCAAAAAAAACCCTGAACTCAGTTTGAATTCAGGATTTGTGATTTTTTAATCCAGTAATTTTAAAAAGAGCCTTTGAAATTCTCCCGTTACTCTTCCCAAGCCGCAACGGTGGTTAGATTCTTATAATCATCGTTGTCTATCATTTTTAGATAGATTTCCAAATCTTGTGGTGACTTATAACCAGGGACCGCTTGAATAAGTGTTCCATTTTCTTCAAAAAAAACAATACTAGGATATCCATTCAATTTGAGGGCATCGGTAAAAAAATGAGTTGCGTTACGTCCTCTACGTTCTGACTGGTAATTAGGATTGGTATAGGTAAAACCCTGATAGGTAACCTCCTCTGGGCCTTCTGCATTAAACTTTACGGGGTAATAATTTTCGTTGATAAAATCGGCCACCTTTTTATTGCCAAAGGTATTTTTATCTAACAATTTACAAGGACCACACCAGGTTGTGTATACATCCATGATAATTTTCTTAGGTTCTTTTTCTTGTGCTGCCAAGGCTTCATCCATTGTCATCCAATTCACTTTTTGGGCAGTCATAGCAACTGCGGAAAGAAAGAAAACAATAAGTAATAACTGCTTCATAGTAAATAGTGTAGGTGTTAAAATTAGCTTTTAAATTGGGGTTCAAAGCTGTCGAAATATTTATTAAATGCCTCTTGAGTGTTTATTGTTTTCCAAAGGTCAGTTCCAAAAAATTTAAGATACAACTCCATTTGCTGCGATGTTTTATAGCCTTTCACTCTATTTATTAAACCACCATCTTCCCCAATAAAAAGCACCGTAGGATACGCTCTTACACCCATATACTTAGCAAATTGATGCTGACTATTCCTTCTATATGCTTTGGTGGGGTCATAACTTGGATTACTAAATGACTGTCCATTTGCTGTGATTGACTCATCCCCTTCTGCATTAAACTTCACTGCATAAAAATTGGCATTAATATAGTTGGCAACATCTTTATTGCTAAAGGTGTTTCTATCAAGCATTTTACAAGGCCCACACCAATTGGTGTACATGTCTACAAAAATTTTCTTAGGGTTTTTTGCCTGAGCCGCAACAGCCTCATTCATGGACATCCATTTAATCTTTTGAGCAGATATAGATCCAACAGCAAACAATAAGGCAAAAAGTAGTATGTGTTTCATTAATTTGAATGTCTATGGAACCATAATATAGCAAAAAACGTTCCACAATGGGAACGTTTTTTTGTCGTTTGTATTGCGTTTATCTTACGCCGTGCATCAGTTTTTTAAGGACTGGATTCAAAAGGATGGAAACTAGTCCTACCCCTATTGGAATCAATGTAAATATTAAAAAGAAAGTCCCCATAGAATATTCTTCAGAAATCTTGTCAATCATGCCCCCCATAGTTCCAGCTGCTTTTTGACCAACTGCGATTGCCAAATACCAAACCCCAAACATAAACCCAATCATCCTTGGGGGTACTAGTTTACTTAAATAAGAGAGTCCAACGGGAGACAAACATAATTCCCCCATAGTATGTAATAAATACGCTAATATTAAAAAGATCATACTAACTGAAGCTGTCTTAGCTCCTGAAGGGATGTCTGAAGCTCCGTAAGATAGTATAGCAAACCCAAGTCCTAGCAGTATCAACCCTAAACCATACTTCATTGCTGCGCTTGGGTTATATTTACTTTCCCACCATTTAGAGAAAAATGGAGCCAGAGTAATAATAAAGAATGAATTAAGAATACTAAACCAAGTAGCTTCTACTTCTGTAACATCTGATGTAAACTTATTATACAATCTAAATATGACCAAAACCCATAAGCCTGCAAAAGCAATAGCAAGTATTGAATTTGACAAACCAATTCTTGAAAAAGTCTTCTTTGAAAGTAAATACAAAACCCAAGTAATAATAATTAAGGGTATGGTTGTCAGTAAAGTATCAATAACTTTAAAGATTGTTGCCGAACTGCCTTCTAAAGTACGATCTGTATAGTCTCCAGCAAATAAGGCCATTGAACCCAAAGATTGTTCAAAGAAAGCAAAGAAAAATACAGTGAATAACCCAAAAATTGATACTGCAATAATTCTATCTCTTACAATTCAAAATAAATGGCGGGTGCGGCAAATGCGGATAATTAACCCGATCGGGTTTAAGACTTTCACTATAAGTGTCACCATATCTGACTTTAATCTCGTCAACATTGCTCAATACAATCAATGGCAAGACGCCACAAATGTTGCGCTCTCCGCGCGCCCAAATGGTCACGGGCCTTAATATCACTTCGTCCGATGGGTCACATTGACTGCTATAGGCATAAGCCGCAAATTTTGGCTCGCGAAACATATCTAACACACCATGATAACAAATGCGATCACCCGAGCCAAAATCGGCATGGGTATTGTAATCAAACATGCACCAACCAATGCAACCCGCGATGTGATCATCGCCATAAGACGCGTTCAATACCGACAAATGCCGCAATACATGCTCAGCAAGACGATCTTCCTGATCTTGTTTTTTGGTCGGAAACATATGGCCATTATATTCGGTCACCATATAAGGCACGTTGTCTTTAAGCCCGGTGGTTTGCTGTTGGTCACGCAAGGCAATGCGGCCATGGTTTACAAAGGGCAGCTCATCTTGGCCTTGCACAAAATCATTCATGGTGAACACGTCTTCTAAAAATTCACTATTGTCGATGCACCGCACGCCGCCGGTTTGACGTGTTGAATCAAGCTCATGCGCCAACTTATTGGTTTCGGTATAAAAATCATGATCATCAGCCGATTCATTAATCCGCACACCCCATAAAATAATCGATGGGTGGTTCCAATCCCGCTCAATCATCCGCTGCACATTGTCGACTGAAATTTGCTTCCACCCCTCATCGCCTATATGTTGCCAACCTGGTATTTCTTCAAAAACCAGCAAGCCAATGCGGTCACAATGCTGCATAAAATATTTAGATTGCGGGTAATGCGAAGTGCGTACCAAATTGCATTTCAGCATATTTTTCATAATGTCGGCATCTTTTTCTTGCGCGGCTTTGCCCATGGCATACCCCGCATAAGGGAAGGATTGATGACGATTCAAGCCAATGATTTTAAGCAGCCTGCCGTTGAGAAAAAAACCTTCTGGTTTAAATTCAGCGGTTCTAAAGCCAAATTCATCACTCACAACATCATGATGATCGCCCGATTTTAGCGTCACTTGCAGTTTATAAAGCGTCGGATTGTCAACATCCCATAAAGACAAATCAGCAAGATCAGAGAAGGATAAAGTCGCTGAGTCAGAACTTATCTCACCCTCCACTTGGGCAATTAAATCATCATCCATATCCAATAATTTCGCGCTCACAATGCCCGAAACCGCTAGTTTTTGCGGATTATAAACATCACATCGTACAGATAGCGATTTGCTGTCAGTCAATTCATGCGCAGTCTCAATTTTAATATTTCCAATCGAAATTGGATCCACCACTTTAAGCCAAACGTCACGATAAATGCCCGCATAAGTTAAATAATCAATGCGGTCACCAAATGGCGGAATGTCAGGGTTTTCACTGCCATCAATTTTAACAGTCAACAGGTTTTCACCTTGGTTTAACTTGCCCGTCAAACGCATTTCAAACGGCGTATACCCATCGGCATGTGCACCAATTTCCTCACCATTTAAATAAACCACACTGTCGGCCATCGCCCCGTCAAATATCAAGCTAATTTCTTTGCCATCAAAGGCCGCGTCCCACACAATTATTTTCTGATAAGTGAATGGCTTTTGATAATCCGCCTCGTCAAAATAATTATACGGCAAATCCACTGCATTATGTGGCAATGTCACATCTTCACCCGCCACAAAGCTCGTGACCCATTGGTCATTAAAGCCCTGATGAAAAGTCCAAGATTGGTTATATTTAACTAAATTATTCATTACAAACTTTCAAAATAATTATTTTACCGCACCCAACATACCCTGCACAAATTGGCGCTGCATGAGGAAAAAGATTGCCAGTGTCGGCAATATGGCCAATATAGTGCCAACCATCACCACACCATAATCTGGATAATAAGCCGATGCTAAAGACGAAATAACCAAGGTGATGGTTTTTAACTCATTAGATTGCAACACAATCAACGGCCAAAGATAATTGTTCCAACTGGCCATGAATACAATGATAAACGCCGCCGCATAGGTCGATTTCATCACAGGCAAATAGATATATATAAATATTTGCCATTCTTTAAGCCCGTCCACTTTAGCCGCATCACGCAATTCAGCAGGGAAAGCCTTGGTGCATTGACGGAAATAAAAGATAATGAAAGCCGATGCCAAGCCTGGCAAAATAATCGCCGCATGGGT
>JAESTG010000427.1 GCA_016763715.1 Flavobacteriaceae bacterium | reverse complement strand
CTATCTCACCTAGCGATGTGCAATTATTATAATTGACTCTGGAAATTTCAATTGCTTCATCACCTGTATCGCTTATCAAATTATAAACTTGAGAGCTCGCCCCGGTAACTTCGACGGCGTAATCACTTCCTAATAAATTACCACTGCCTCCGGCTGGGCTAGTAAACATCGTGTAACCACTTACTGATGATGTTAGCTTTGATATGTCAAAATTATACCCTGCTAAATTCAACCCTCCCTGAGGTACTTCTATTGACTGGGATCCCATATCAATAATTCCGTCAAGCAAATATTGTACGGTGCTTGATAGTGAGCCAGCCAAGTCGGATGCTTGCTGAACTATGACTCTGCTATTTAAATCTTTTCCGTACAAATCCGTGAAATTCGCTTCAACTTTAGTAAAAGCGTTAAAATAAGTATCGCCCGCTTTAGCGTCTTGAACGCCTATGTTTATATTTTGTTGTGTCATTTAGACCTCAGATTGATCGGTAGTTTGCTCGGATATATCAACGGTAAAACCCGATGTATCGATGGTTAAAGCCATCCCCGATCCAATTCTTTTATTAATATCGAACAATTCGGAAATATTGATCGAGCTAAAGTTATTTTCTGCATCGCCTATTATGTCGCTTGCACCGCCAGTTCTCGTCCACAACTGCAATAGCATTCTATTTAAATGTCTAAAATAGGTATTAATTTCACTATCTTTAGCAAAAGCCGATGGTAGCTTTATTTGTGGGGGCGGGTTAACGTTTGTCATTGGCTGCCCGTTAATCTAAGATCGGCGGATGCTGAATATAGTGTATATGTCGACGGGTCTGTAGTTGTTAATCTTACGATGCAGTCATAAAAAACATCGAGATTGAACATTTCAACTTGAATGGTGAATTCTCCCAATCGCCCCGTATGACCCCACCCTTTATTTACCCAAGAATTTCCGCCATCGTAAGAAACTTCAAACTGTATCTGTGGATCAGCGCCTTGCCCATCAATAATAGTATTTCCTGTCTGCATGATAATTTTCATTTTAGACATTTGCAACTCTGATCCTTTTTCACCAAACAGCCCACTGTTAATAGAGCTAGTGACTCGTCGTCTTTGTATCGATTCGCCGCTATTAGTTAAATCGCTAGAGCTTAACTCGTACAGTCCGCCATTAGTTGCGTCTGCTGCAAAAACTTTTCCATAAACGCTTAAGAAAGATGTTGCTTGATACTTTCCATCATTCAATCCTGACGATATATTAAACCATCCATTTTTCCCAAGCTGTTCATTTAAGACCCAAGTTTTGTTTGCTGATGGGAATGTTATGATATAAAAGTTTAACCCGTTAATAGTCAAAGTCTGACCGATGGCGTCACTTTTAACTTCGTAATTTTCTATCGCAAATGAAATTGCAGAGCTTGATATGGCTTCCTTAGTTCCTCCAGTTGCTCTATAAATGAAATTATCATCGCCCAGCCAATAAATAAACTCATCTGTATTAGCAACTGAATATTTAGATGCGCAACCCACTTCAAATATTTGTCCGTCAATTCTAGCCATAGGCGGATTACCCTCACCCGAGTTCCACCACGGTTCCGTCGATCTCTTGCCAAACATATAAGCAGACTGCTGAAAGGCATAGCAAATAACCAAATCATCCGGCTTGCTTTCGGCTGCGGCGGAGTTTAACCCGCTTGCTGTATCAGGTAAATTTGGATCGGCGATGGTGAACAATTTGTTTTTTGTGTAAATCATTTGACTATTTAGAAACGTTACAGCCTCAGATCCTACAATATTACTGTCTGTCACTGTTGAGATAGCGCCATTCCATTTGTAAACACCTGTATTTGACACTATTATAATATTAGTGCCATCGTTGCTTAATATGCATCGGTCAGTGCCGGGGATGTCTGCTAACTCTGCATGTATGCCAGAGCGGTTGAAAGAGTAAAGTTTTTGTCCCGATACTCTATATCCAATTTCTGCTTGTTGAATCATCCCTCTGTCAATATTGCCTACAGATTCTTTTAGCGTTAACCCGTACCAACCTCTCAATACATAATTGTCTTTTCCTGCATCAACAACATCTTGATATAGATTTTTTGATTCTTGAGATGATAGCGGCCTAGAATTATCTAAATAAGTTGGGCCGGTTATATTAATGGGTATGTTTTTTTTAAACTTCATGGGGTTGGCCCGAATACTGCCATGGTTGGAGATGGCCCGAATCGCCCTCTCTTGTCCGCCAAATTTGCGCCCATTATTGCGTTAAAAAACTTTTGAGTGTATGAGTTTTCTCGATCAATATCTTCTGCAAATATCATCGCTTGCGCCAAAGTCCCATATAAATAAATGTTTGGGTAGTTGGTCATTATTGAATTGGTTGGATTTGAAACCGTTAATGGTGCTATCTCTGCGAAGTATTGCATTTCTACTGTGTAAGCAATATCTGGTATTCGGTCAAACTCTATTTCAGAACCTATTATTGTAAAAAAACTAGGCTTTCCTGGGACGTCTGACTTGACCATGCGGTTAGGCGTTCGATAAGCTAAATCACCTGACTCATTTTTAATGTTTAACTTTAATTCTCTTGATGATGTAAATCCATCAGGCAAGGCTATTCTCGTGCTGGTGATTGATAGTGCAGCTGTTGAGGTAATTTCTTGATGCTTGACTTGCAAAGGCTCAGAGCTGTTTTTATACATCTCTTGCTCTGCTAGATAAACAAAATCTGGGATCAGTAAATCTAGGGATGTACCCCTCTTAGCGTAAGCAATAACTTTTGATTTCAGATCAGGATAATTAGCTAAAGCCATTCGTCGCACCCTTAAAAAAAAGCCCCGAGGGGCTAAATTATTTGTTTAAAGAAAGCTTTTTACTTTTGGCTTTCCGTTTCTTTCTCAAGCTCGGTATTTCTAGGGGCTTGTAAGCCTCATCAACCAAAGGTTTCATATCGCCCCGAACCTCTTCCATCCAGTTTGATGAAAAAGATTCAGAAGAGCAATTAAACCGATCATTAACTCGTCTATATTGACCGCCAAAAAAGCCGCGCTTAATCGCTCGAACTTCCATTACCCGATTGTCACGTTATCAGCATAAGAAACATACTGAGAAACATCCGCCAAAGGAGCTAACCAAGCGTCAACTGTGAGTGTTGGAGTAGTTCCCGCCAATGTATAGCGAACTCCAATGAAATCACCATTTTCACCTGCGGATGTTGGAGGGATTGGAATTGCAAACAAAAAACCAGCAACCAATAAATCAGCGTTTTGAGCTGGAGCTGTTGGTGTTCCAGATTCAAAAATCCTTCGCCCCATTAGCTGTGCGCCTGATGATTGAGCCGCATTAGTTGCATATTCGAGATCAAAGGTATAATCCTCATCACCAGTCCCCTGATCGGCTGATACGCCAACAGAAAACACAACCGCCATAGGCTCGCCGTTTCCGACGCCTCTGGCAACTTCAATATTAACAACATTCGTACCAACTGCTGTAGCTGTTAACGCTTGAGAGTCAGATAGTTTTAATAATTTATCTATATACATAATAGGTCTCCTAAACCACTTGCGCTTCTGCGATAGTTAAAACGTCTTGTAATCGAACAGGAACGCCCAAAAACATCAATTGATGAATGTTTCGCCCGAACTGATTGATCGCTTTTTCAATAGTCACCGCAGAGGATGATTTATCTAAAGCCGCAACTCTTAAATGAGATGCAACCGTACGATTAACGTAAAAAGCCGGTTTAACATTAGTTATTGCGGGTAAATGATCGATAGCTCTTGCCATTAATTTAATAATAGCCGTAGACGCTGTCGATGCTTGTGTTCCTGTAGCCGCAACTAAGTCAGAATTATCAACATTTGCAATCCTAACGCCATAGCGCCAATCAGCAACAACAAGACCGTTATCCCACTGAAATAAATCTTTATAAGCTCTAAAAGGATTGCCGTCTGCATCATCAACATCATCAATGCCTAAATCTTCGTGACTTAAGCCAGCCGTAGATCCTTTTGGAAAGATTCCATAAATAGTGTTAGTTGACCAACCTAACAGCCAGATACTCATATTATCAGACCCTGTACCGCCCGCATCGATAATGTTATCGCCATTCGCAGCAGATAAATCATTATAGCGATTAGCAAGCCCAACATACTCCTCTGGATTTGAAGCTGAACCGTAAAACAATGTGGTTGCTTGTGCTTGACTCATTGATTCCATGTGAGCCGTAGCCATCTGGAGCCTATAAGCATTAACATCACCTTCAAGTTTTGCCTGTTTAACATCTACATGCGATCTACTTTCCAACATTGCAGCATTTTCTACAACTTGAACTGTAGTTGCCTTGCTGGGCGGAGTACCTGCATTGATCATTCTGTAGTATGCCGTTGGAAGACCTGTGCGAATAGTTACTCGCTCTCCAGTTGCCAAATTACCTTCTTTCACCACCATATCTTCTAACGCTGTGTTAGTTTGAGATAGCATTTCTACAATTTTAGCTGTTTTGCCGTCTGGATCTCGGGTCTTAGCCCAGTCCAATAATGTTGGCATTGTAACGCTTAAAGTTGCCATTGTTGTTTCCTCTTAATTTTTACCATAAAAATAATCGACCATGCTTCTATTTGATCCACCGCTAACGCTCTTTTTTGGTCTAGTAGTAATCGGTAGCTTCTTTACTGTCGCTTTCACCTCTTCCACCTTCTTTAAAGAGTTTTTATATCTTGCTGCATCGAGTAAAGTCTTCCAATGTTTAGCTGTTTTGATTTTATTCTGATCGTTTTGGGTATAACCCTCGTCGGTCAAATAATCAGCCAACATCTTTAAGTCATTTTTGTGAGCTTCGGTCTTGTTCCCGTCTTTATCTAGCCAGCTTGGATTAGCTTCTGTTAGCTCGTCCGCCTGGGCTTTGATAAATTCAGGTGAGCTTTCATTTTCAGGCTTTAAAGATAGTTCTTCTTTGCCTTTATTGACAGCATCAATCCTTTTCTCTTTTAACTCTTTTTGCAATAAATATTCACTTGGATCAAACTCTCGCAACTCTTCCCAGTTTATAGATTCGTCGGCTTCTTTAACTAAGACCTCCAAATTTAAAATGCTATCACTTAGCTTGCTATGTTTTTCGGATACGTAAGCGTTAATTTCGCCCTGTTTGTCCGCTTCCCATACGCGCTTAGCTTCTGCGTCTGCTTGTCGTTTACGAGTGTAATCAGATTGCATCAATCGGCCTTTTTCCCACTCTAAAATTGTCGCTACTGATAATTCGCGTCCATCTATATCGACTATGCGATTGTCATTATCAACAATTTCGTCTTGGTTTTCTTGCTCTTCGCTTTCTGACTCCTCAGAATCTACAACTTCATCAGTTGCTTCAACTGGCTTGGTTTGGTCGACATCTTCGGTTGTCTCTTCGAGATCCTTGACTTCTTCCGGCTGGTAAAACAATGTACTAGGTTCCATTTCTGGAGTGTCTAGATCTGTCATATTAAATCACCTTTAATCTGTTTTTGGCTTTCTGCCATGCTGATAACTGCTCTCTTGCCATTGATCCGGTTTGAATAGCGGTTAATAATTTAGATTGAACAACATCAATCGATTTTAGTTGCCTATAAATCTCTTCACGTTTATCAACCTCTTTCCATCCAGTCGCTTTTGACTCTTCAAACAACTGCGCTTTGTATTCAATAAAATATTGATTAGTTCCATTGAGAATCAATTCAGCTTTTGATTCTTCTTCTATTTCTTTTGTTAATATTTCTTTTTGCTGGTTATTCATATCGAGTCCAGTTTTAAATTGTGTCTTATTATAAAGCCTTTATATAGTTAAAAGCAATGTAAACGGGTTAACTATAGTTTTACTATATAGTACTTCCCGGTATGTCTTGCCCCGTATCCGCTTCTAATTTAGTTAAATCGAAGGCCGTTTTGTTTTGATTTTCATTTGCTCTTTGAATAGTTTCAATATTAAACTGTCTTTTATCTTCCTCTAATTTTGCGCTGTCTATTTCTCTTTTACTCGTCAAATCTATTACTTTTGCTTGCAATGATGCTTGCGCTTTAACCTGCTCAGCCTCTGCTAATGGATTCTTCTGTTGCAACTGCTCAATCATTGATTGCGCTTGCTTTAACATTTTTTGCATTTGTTCGTTTTGGAATTGAAGAACTTGATCGGGCTTTTCTGGATTATTGAAAAACATGGAGGTGTCGTGTATATCTGATGCTTTCATCATTAAATTAAGCGTGTTGTATCTTTTTGATTCGTCAACTAAAGCTGAACCCTCCGCTAATAACTGGCTTTGCACCTGAAAAATACCGCTAAGAATATCGGACTGTTTTTCTCCATCGCCCGCACCTAATCCTATTGAACTGATTGCTTGGTGTTCAAACCTCCAATTTGCGGGGTTAACCTTTAATGGCTCACCTAGAACCATGATCTCTTGCTCTGTCGTTTGATATTGAGAGACTAGCCATGCCAAACCATTGTATACGCGCTTGTATGCTACTTCCGATATCACTCGAGCAACAAGTTCCAACTTTTCAGCGCCCGCTTCTTTGACCCCGTTAAATCTTGCCACCGATTCTTTTTCAAACGTGTCAGAATTCAAGCCCTGAGAAACCATCATGTTTCCAGTTGTTTTAGACATCTCTTGATCGAAGTGCTGGACAACTTGCAGGGCTTGCTGTCCGATGTACGGTGTGGTAATAGGGTTTATTGCATTGGCTGGAATTGTGTTCTTACCATCAACTCTAATAATTCCATTGGGTCTTTTTGTTAGTAAATCATCTACATTAACACTGTCATTTATCGCCATCATGGGAGCGTTAACTGCATATGTATTATCTAACAACCCTCTTTTTAAAGCTGTTTGAATGACCGCCGTTGGTACGGCTAACTCCGATCTAGATAAGCCGACCAGCGAATGAGATATCAATAATGCACTTGTAATAGCGTAAGGAACCATCGGAAACGGTTCGTCTTCTAGTATTACGTCGCCTGATTTTAGTATGTGTCTTCTTTGCGGATATCCGTCGCCGTCTTTATCGATTAATACATAAAGGTCGCGTATTTCCACATTTTGATTAGACCAAGCATTTATATCCCCACTCTCAACTCCGCCGTTATCATCAAATCTAACCTGAGTTAATGTTTGGTTTTTTTCATTTGGCGCGGTCGGCAATGTATCAATAATGTGTACGCTGTAACCCTCTTTAACTAGTTCGCCTCTCGTTTTATTGACCTTATCGCCGATTAAGTTAGCATCTTCTTCGCTTGTTGCGCCTTTAGATATCAGCACCGATTCTATTGGAACCCCTATTACCCTAGCTTTTCTAATCTTCGTCTTAACTTCAATTGTTGCATCAAACCTTTCATCCCCATCCTTTGATGATATCTCACCTCGACCGACTATCTCACCTCGACCGACTATCTCAACGCTTTCCACTTCATCGGTTTTTAAATCATTCATAATGATTGAGATTTCTTCGGCACTATGATCTTCAAAGTTCAGTGTTTTCTTTTCTGTCACATCTTCCATGAACCATTTTAAAGCACCAAATTTTTGACTAACAATATCCTTTAAAAACCCAAATTGAACAACGAAAGAATCTTGTTGCCCTCTAACAATCCAATCTATATATTCAGTTTTTTGTTTGGCTTCTTCTATGTCTTCTTCACCGCCAGCGCCCGGCTTAAATGTGCATATTTTATTAGCGCCCAAAAATATACGAGCCATTGCCGGCATGTCAGACTCAACCAAATCCATTACATCATTTGATATAACCTGCGATCTCTCTGGCATTTCATTGCCAAAAGGCTCGCCTTTGTACCGTCTTAATAATTCGGCGCTATCTCTAGTATAGATTTCATTATTCTGAACCGCGTCAGCTTCATATGAATTGATAATAGATAGATATTCTGACCTGTTCATTTTGTTATGCATTACACAATACCTGAATTGTTATAGTTTAAAGTCTTCCAAACCTTCTTAACGATAGGTTTAAACAATGACATCATAACACAGTCGCCTTCGTTTGGAGAGTCTATCTTATTTGACTTCATTTCCTTTTTATTCATTATCTGCTGCAATCCTTTGCCGTTGGCAACCCTTGGTATCCTTGTCAATTGCGATCTAAGATCTAGCATGTTATCAACGCCGTCGGAATCAAAGCTAATCATATCCTCCGGGTCTATATACTCACCTCTCACTACGCACTTATACGTGTTAAACATTCTATCAGCCAAGGCGGTATAGTACTGTGCACGATTGTTTAAAAATGTTTCCATATATGTTTTTTGGGCTTCATCTTTGTCGTCATTAACTTGCTGATAAACTTGCTCTGCATTGTCTTGACCTTTACCAGATAACCCACCTCTAAAGCCATGGTATTTTATTTTAGTTCCATTAAAATTGTCTGATATTTGACGCTTTAATCCTGCGCCCATGCCGTCCTCGTCCCAGACAAACCAGTCTGCGCCGTCTTTTATTGCGTGGTCGGTAGCCCAATCGCAAGTTTCATCTATTGCGCCTTTTGTTTTCGATAGAACTCTTTTTATTATTGACCCGTGTTTTAATACATAGCCACCCGCATCTTCGCCGTCGTTAAATGGATCGTGTACTGCAATCTTGCACCCGTGAGGCTCAAACGCTTTCTTTAATCTTTCTAATTTATGGGCGTCAATGCAAGCATCAAACCATTCGCCTTTTATGATCGCATCTTCAACTTCATCGAGGTATGCGCCATCCCACTTGTGGCGATATGCTGAATTAGACAGTCTATCTTTATCATCAAGTCTTTCTTGCTCTAATCCTGACGCAATAAACCAAGACCTAGGCATATCTGTATAGCTCATTTCAACTACCATGATAGTATCGTCTTCATAGTATCCACAACGTGAAAGCTCTTTTTCCGCCCTAGATAGCCATTTTTTTGCTATTGCACCATTCCTAACACCTCGATTCATTGTGATAATAATCTCCGGCATCTTAATGGAGCTGTCAGCAAGCAGGGCGTCCAAATCATCTATAGATTCAATTGTTTTATCGTTTAACAGCTTTTCAGTATCAGTTGCATTTAGCCTCACAGACGCGGTTAGCACTCTTAATGTGTTATCAGATATATCCTCACCCTCTTCTATCCAGAGACCGTCAACGCCAGACAATGTTGATTTCAGCGAAGTGATGTTTCTGGCCAATCCTCGATAAAATGCACGGCCTCCACTCTGTTCATGCGTGATAGATGTTTTGGTGTCAGTAAAGCCAGGAATGTGAAGCCTTTCGATTTCTTCGAGGAGCGTTCTGTGAACGGATTCTTCTATAGAGTTTTGATTCTCTCTAGCGCAGCACCAAAGATCACCGGAATATATTTTTGCTGCAACGTAATCAGCTATACCTGTTGATTTTGTGGAGCCTCGCCCGCCTACTATTATTTTTATTCGTTTGGGCTTTGTGAATATGGGATGTAATTTACTTACATATCGAATGTCTATCGAGTTCATTAATTGGATGAATCTACCGGCAAGAAGTTAAATGATACGGCTGCAACTTTTATAGGCTCACCATCTCTTCCACCCAATTCAACGCCTTTCAAGCTAGGTAAGAATTTATCCACCAACTTCAACCTAAGTTCAGATGCTATCTTTAGTTTGCTTAGCTCAAAAGTGCTTGTTTCACTAGGCTTTAGCTTCTCTATTTTTTCAATACTTTCAATGGCATACTGTAAATGCTTGCCCTCGCTAAGTTTCTGCCTATGGTTAATCTGTCTTACTTGCTTCATCGCTTGTTTTGTTGTCTTTGCCATTACAGCAATCCCTTATACTCAAGCATTTGATCGCTATTGAAATAGTAATAAGAAATAGGTAGCTTGTAATGGTTTATAGTTAGCGCCGTATCGACATCAAACTTAGTTGTAACTAGGACAAGCTTTATTGAGTTATTATAATCTTCCTCTATCTGCCTTCCATAGTCTAGTAGTTGCGCTATACCTGCCCTATTTTCACTAACGTTTTTAGGGTTCTTTAGCTCTAGTAGATAAGTGTTTTTTACACACTTCATTATGATATCTGTTCTTCTTGAGCTTGGAGATAATGACATTTGTTTTTTTATCGGCTTGTTCTCGTAGCACGACACAAGCTCGTCGTTGAATATATTTGCAGTTATTTGCTCTGCGTTATCTACCACATACCTAGACATGTCCTTCTCGCGGCGGAAGTCATTGTTTTGCAGCTGTTTGCCAATGTATGCAACATTCCCATTAATTACACACCTATCTCTGTCACTATAAAGCTTTGGCCTACCAGTCTTTATATTGTCTTTATCTTTCATTGTTACGAGTCCTACCGGTTATTCGTGTTTTAACTAGGTTTTGACTGATTCTTTCTCAGCGTATTTAATAAAGTCATCTTTGCTTAAGTGAGAAAAATACTTGTCTCTTGAAATTGGGCTTGCTAACCCTGCTTGCAATTCAGCAATCGGAACTAGCCTAGGCTTTAGCTGTGAAACTTTAGCTCTAATTTTGGAGACGACTAATGAAGCCTTTTGTATTTCTTTATTGAGTTTGTCTAGCTCAATTTGAATGGGCGCTTTTTTGCTTTCAAGAGCATCAAAAATAGCTTTTTCTTTATCTGTAAATTTGCCTTTCATTTTAAACCACCGTGAAGGACGAGGTAGTCCAGTCAATTGTTAGAGTTTCGCCAGATGCCAGCGTTAAATCGGAGCCGTAGTCATACCAGCACAATAGAGGGTCGGCCGGACTTGTTGGCGTATTGTTGTAAACTACAACGTGTCTAAATGTCGCCACTGCCCCCGTTGCAGTAAGCACTAAATCGGTAAATAACTGCGTGAACGTTCCAGCAGTTTGCCCGCTCGAAGATGTTGCTATAGTTCTGCTAGATAAATTCGCGTAGGATATTTCCGTTAGATTTGCCAACACTGAATTAGTTACGAGCGGAATATTTGCATTAGTGCATAACGCTACAGTAAATTGATCAGTTGATGCGGTATAAACACCCTCCATCCAATCCTCCACCGTTTGCTGAAATTTGTTATAAATTGCCATAGTTTTTTCCGTTAGTTAATTATAGTCCAAGCTGTCGATGAATCTGCTTTGTCCGACCAATCTGTGATATCAATTGATTCTGCTGTCCAATTTGTTACAGCAATAGTTTTATCAGTCCAAATAGCGCTAGAATCTCCAGAAAAATCAAGGACTACCGCTGTGCCTGTAATTATATACGATCCGACCTCACTTATCACTATTAGTTCAGATAGTAGCGTTGCGGCAGTACCTGAGTATGCATATTGAGAAGTATCTGCTATTAAACTGAAATTGCGGATTAATGCTGCATCCGTTCCGTCGTAGTTATATTGCCCGGTGTTTGCTGTTAAGTTTGAGCCGGACAATAAGCCAGAATCATTCCCAGCGTATAAATATGATTCAGTGTCAGCGGTTAGATTGAAATTTCCAACACCTGTAAAATTTAGTTCTGCAATACTCCCGTCATATGCATACTGATCGGTATCTGCTGAAAATAATCTTTCTGCAAATAAATCGGAGGCATCCCCGTTATAGTTATATTCAGAGGTATCCGCAGTCAAATATTTTTCTATTATCAGCCCTGCATCAACACCCGTATAAAGATATGAGTCACTGTCACCAGCAATTTGCGCAGAAAGAAGAAGATCGACTTCATTGCCGATGTAATCATATTGATCAGTATCAGCAGATAAAGACTTACCTGTAATTAATTCGTTAACACTCCCCGTATAACTATATGATTCAGTGTCACCGGCCAATAGAGCCGATAGCGATAGATCTGCGACAGTGCCAACATAAGTATATTCGTCGGTGTCCGCTGTTAGCGTTACACCGCCGCCTGAAATCTCATTAACTGCCAAGGCATAAAGTTGTACATTATCTCCGCCGCCAGTATTGTCAAACCCACAACTAACTGTTGAGCCTGATATTGTGTCGTAAGTATAAACCCCTATGCCGTTAGATCCAATATCAGATTCCGTACGACTAGTCCAGCCAGTTATAGGACTAAACCCACCAACCGCTGACTTGCCTGACATAAATATTTCAGCAACGAAAGAATCAACTGCGCTCAAAAATACTAAATCAGCACGAGGATTGCTTATACTATCCGAATCTAGCAACTGCTCCGCTATATTTTCTTCCATATCAGCATCGGCGGTCAATGTGATAATTGTAACTGATTTAATTCTAGTAGCGTTCGTGGATACAACTAAGTTTTGTGTACCGGATGGAATTCCAGCACCTAAAAAATAAGCATAAAGTGGGGCGGCCTCTGCATTTGTTCCCAAAAATGGAGAGCCGGTCATTTCGACTACATCCACACCGCCGTAAGCGACACTTGTAACAGTATCATCTACGGGTTGACGTTGGCCGATTAATGCAATGACGCCACGAGCAACTCCTACAGGCGTAATCCCCAGCGTCACATCACCTTGATTAGTTAACGAGTTTTCTGAATTATCGAACGCTATTGTCATCTAGTTGAGCGTTCCACTCGCTATAATTGTTGGACAAATAAAATTAACCGTTTGCGCTGTAAAATTCCCGAATTCATCTACATCAATGTTTCCGCTAAATGTGCAGTTTTCAACTAGTGTAGGTGGTGGCGGGTCAATCGGATCTCCAGCGGTAAAACATAAATATTCGTCCGGCTCACCGCCTAAGCACATTTGGTTGTCATTGAAATAAATTGCTTCGGCGTTGTTAATGCCAAAATAATTGTTTTCTGCAATAAAATTCCCATCTAAATCGTATTCAACAACTAAAGGTATGCCATCACAAATAGCAACGATATTGTCGCCGTTAAATGCTAGGTCACCAGCACCCGGACAATTTGGAATTGTAAATAACAGCTGAGGGAATGCGGTACCACCTGAATCGATAAACCAGTAAATAGAGCCGTCATTTTCATTTAACGTATAAAGAATCCCGTCTTTATAAGTTATGCCTTCGATATTGGTTCCGCCTCCATTCATTAAGAACCGCCTAGGCGCTGTACACCCGTTAATACTGTGAACATTAAAAGCGCTAATTCCGTGCTTTGCTTCATTGACTGCATAAAATGAGCCATCTTCACCCATCGTTATAGCCTCTAAATCGCCACCGATACCACAAGAACCGCCAGGATAAGTCAATATCCCAGTTTTATTATCTACTCTAAATTCGCCCTCTATACCGTCTGTAGTTACACCCCATTCTAAGCCGCTAAAATCAGTACCTCCGATGTTTTGAATAGCTCCACTTGCTGTATATTCTGAAACATTTGCTGCAAAAATTGATTGCGTAAATAAAAGTAAAAATATGTATTTCATTGTTAATCCTTTTTATGATTTTCGTTGTGTTTTTTAATTAAATCACATTGCGACTTGATTCGTTTTTGATACGTGATGATGTGAGCCTCCAAGCCATTAAATAAATTATCCGCTTTATACTTTAGAGATTCTACAAGCGCAATAGATTCATCGCTATCTAATCCAACCTTTTTAACATCATCAAAACCGTCTTCGTCGAATAAGGTTAATGATTGTGTCTCTACACGTTCAGATAGTGGTTTAATCGGTCTATCGATGCATCTTAAATCATCGTGCGCAATAACTAAAGTTTCACAACCGGTTAAAGCGATCAGACTTAGAAAGATTAGCGCGTACATTGGTTTCTTTTTTAATTTCATTTTGTTCATTATCTAAGACCTCTTTTTCATCTTCAATTTGCTTGTCGGCGACTTCTTTTACAAAGTCTTTAACTTTGATTTCGTGCTCTTGCTTTTTAATCGTTTTGCGCTGATAGCCGACAAATGCTAGCAGTACAGTTATAATTAGACCAAGAATTGCGTATATTTTCAAACCTAAAGCTTTAAACATTATTTAATCCCTCGACTTTCTAACTCAACCACCCAAGTTAATATTAACTCAGAGGCTCCGCGTAATTGTGCTGAATGAGTTTCAAAGCCATCAACTTCCGATAACTCCCTGGCATTTTTCACCATGGCGTTACGCTGTCTTGTTAGGCTTTTAATTAACTTAGTGTGCATTATTTATCGCCTAACGCCGTATCAGTTACTTTTCTTAGCACATTAAACGCCATTGCAAAAACAGCGTTAACAACTATGAATAATTGTGGTGAAAAATAACCTTCAAACGACGGCAATAAAGTCATAGCTCCGCCGATTATGTTTGCCAACCCTTGAGCGTATGCCAATCTGATTGTTCTTGATGTGCAAAATGCTTTGTACTCTTTCTTTATCCAGTTAATCATTTTATAACCTCTTCATCGTATTTTATAACATCAGGATTGTTTATCGCTAGCCACATTATGCAAAATGTATTCATATCTTCAATTGAAAGTTGAACGCAATTATCAACCCCATCATCAACTTTTTCGCCAATCATGATAACATCAACATCGCCTTTAACAGCGCATAAGTTTTTTACATAAACACCATCAACATTGCTTCCATCCATGACATAGCCGCTATCATCTGAGCGAGAAAAATCAACTTTTATTAACTCACCCATTTATATATCAAAACCCTCTATAACTGTTTCAGTGCTTATGCCGTCACCATGACCGTGAATTCCTTCGCCGCCACCTTCAATAATTACTGGGTTGCAGTCGTCTTTCATTTTAACGCCTCTTTGGTTGATATTCTAAATGATAGTGATCTGACTCTAGTATTAAATCAAAGTCTGGACTGTTGCCTAGCGCCTTTTTACATTGCTCTAACACGTCACCTTGATTGTTAAATATCCAACTCCTTAAGTCGACACCCGCGCCCGCATAATGCAATGATGTTTGAGAGTGCCTCGCATCATTTAACGACGTGATGACAGCCTCCCCTCCATTCGCTTTCATAACGCCATCTATGACGATTAAAGCTAACACAAGTTGAGGTTGTAAATTTGAAAAGCCTATTGTTGAGTCTTTAAATATCATGGGTGTCTATTCTCTAATAGTTTAATCAAATCGGTGGGTGGCGCTTTTATGATGTAGTGATTGACTAAATATCCGCCGTACACCGTTAATGCTCCTATTAGTACGTATGTTGCATACTTTTTAACAGTTCGCCAGAAGTCCGTAATGCTTGTATTGGCCTTAACAGCCTCCTCAATTGCGCTCTGTCTTTCGTATAACTCAACTATTCTTACATTAGTTTTATCATGCTTGACGTTATTATGAATCGTGTATTCTTTTAGGACATCTAGGGTTTCTTGACCTTGCTTCTGTATTGCTGTGATTGCCTCAGCCGTCGATTGGGCGCTTTCCGCGTTCATTTTCATGTAAATGTCGAACTCTGGCCTTGTAATTACTCCTTCGCTCATAATATATTCCCGCCACGAATGAGACGGCGAACCCTAAACAGACTATCGACGCTATTAATATCAACTCTTCCGTGCTTCCTTCGATAATTAGCAACATACTGACTTAACCCTGCTAGATAAATTAATTCCAAAACCATAATGACACCAACAAAGTTTGAATATAGAGCGTAAAAATCATACGTGAAATTTACGTACTGTGAAATTGTTAGGACATTATAGATTAAATTTACAAAGATTAACAATGTGATGACTAGGTGGGATTGCATTTTATACATTAGATAAATGGCGAGCAATTCAATAAATATATAAGATAAGAATAAAAGCGAGCCTTTCAATATATACACTAACTGAAAGCCTGTGACGAATGCTAGCTTATGCAATACAAATTCAAGCAATACTAGATACCCGATAGCCCTATACTCAATAGATGAGCGTAGGGCTAGGATTAATGCTATTGCTATGCAGATATAACCAAACATTATTTTTTAGGTTTAGGCGGATCGCCTTGGTCGTTTCCGCCAATTTTAAATAAAATCATTATGCTACCCTCAGATATTCTAAAGCGCTAAATTCAGTCAATACAATGCCGTAAACTCTCGCTATTGCGAAAGCTTGATCGGCTGCTCCAATCCCTGAGAATGCAATTTTGCAGTCTTTATGGATTCGCCAACGCCCGTTATGAACTGTGAGCTTAAACATTTTATTGACATTTATTTTACGCCTTGTTAAAAGATTTGGTTATTATATCGTTTAGTGGGCTTGTTTACAATTCACCTTTCATTTCCAGCCATTCTCTGATAATTCCCTGAATCAAATCAATATCGACATCCTCTTGACCCTTGTTAATAAGTTTGTTCTTACCATTCGCCATCTTTTTTACTGCGCCTACAGGTATTATATGCGTAATACCTGTATGGCCTATTATCATAAAGTGAGGCATAGCTTCCTCAATTTCTACAACACTACTCATAATCTTATCCTTATATCTCAAACAAAGTCGTAACTTCTATTAAATATATCTTGATCGCAAATATATAATTCACCATCAATACCACACATTAAATAATCTCCAGGCTTTCCTTGCTTGTAATCCCCTTCAAGCGTGTCAACTCTAAACTCTTCCTGCATTTTAACAGCTTGTATAACAATCGGTCTTTTCATGCATCCTTTAAAGCTTTCAAATAACTCAACATCTTTTAATTCATCTATTGTTTCTGGGTAAGTATTCATATTGTTTGTCCTTCTATTGTTAGTTGTTTAAAAATTATCATGATAATCAGTCATTCTAAAATCAACAAACTCCCGCCCTTTCTTTACTAGCATTACATTAATAACGCAACTCTTAATCATTCTATCATTGAAGCCATATTTCTTTTGAAGACAGTCAACAAACGGTTTAACAGGATTATCAAAATCAGAAAGTTTGTTGCTAAAGCCAAATGTTAACCATAGAGAAATCTCATTTTTTGGGATGTAAGCGTCCTTTGGTAAAATAATCATTAGCTCTTTTTCGTAAGCTTTGTATTTATCAGTTTTAAATCTTTTACCTTTCCACGCTTGATTTACTGATATCGGCTTTATATTTACCTTCATGCTCTAGCCTTTATTATTTCGTATTCAGCGTTAGGCATGGGGAATTCTCCATATTGAACATAATATTCACTCATAAGAAGAAGCCAAAGTGTTTTTTCAGTATTTACGGCTTTTTCAAACTTAGACTTGTTAACGTGTACCGCCGCCGCATTATTGCCGTCTTGATGCCAAAGGTATGACAAGGGAATTACGTACCACTCTCCCGCCTTTTTGCACCCTTTCAGTCTCATTTTTGATCCTTTGATGTGATGGATTGATGGGCTATCAAAGTCCGTAATAATACAACCTCTCCCCCTGCACCACTCGTGGAATCGTTTTTGCTCGGCTTTAGGTGATCCATTCATCTATAATACCCACCTTAATAAAGACGATCTAACAGGCTCCGGCTGTTTTTCTGCCATTGCAGCTATATAATTATATTTGAATCCCTTGTACGCTTCATGTGCTTCTAATTCGGTTTTGAAGCATCCTATGTGATTTGCTTTATTATTGATTGAGCATGTCGCGTTGAATCTTTTGGATCTTTTGTTAAATCCAACACCAACTAAAAACTGACTCTTTGTCCGTCTATTTCTCACTAATATGTTATTTATAATCTTCGGAATAAATACGCAATTATCGGGAGAGTAAACCTTATTACCTTGAACTAATATATCTTTATCTAACTCTTTACCCTTCCAATCCTGCGCCATCATCCACTTTCTAAAATTTGAGAAGTGCAGCCAATCGTCGCAAACATAGCAATCTTTATAGGATAAGTTGTATTCTTTGGCTTTTTCGGAATAACACCTCTCAAGCATACTAGACCATCTTGAATAATACGGGCAATTTACCCCATTAATCTGTATTTTGTATTCTGCGTCATTTATTCCAACGCCGAATTTTAGATTTTTTCTAATCATAAATACCTCGTAGTATCTGCTCGTAATGGTAAGTTTTACGCCAGCCTGTTACGAGTTCAGGTTTTCGAGTTGCATTCTCTAGGCGCTGTTTATTATATCACGATTCATGTAAATAGTAAGGCATAGGAATTTCAATTCCCCGCTCACCTAAAAACCTGACACATGCGTCAATGTAATCTGACATTTCTTTAACTTTCATCTCAGCAATTGACTTGCGAACCTCTGTTATTTTACCAAAAGCCTCAGCATATTTCGGCGCAACTAGCTCTTCTTTTAAGACAGCATCCATTTCTTTTGATTCTAAACCTATATCAAACCCCGCTATCTTAACCACAACTCCCCAATAATAGCCGAGCTGATTTAGCGTTTTAGACGTCTTATATTCACCAAAAGATACTTGTATAGGCTTATCATCTTCAAGAGTGAGCGATGATATATAGTTAATCACTCGCTCCTTATCTGATACCTCGGAGTCTTTGTGGATAATTTGAACACTTTTATTCATTTGAAATACAGCCTACATTACTTTAAAGCATGCATTAAACATTGCCCATTTTTCCGACTCTGTTTTTTTTGGTTTACTTTTTAGCAGTTCAGCAATCTTTTTTCTAGCTTGAATTAAGTCTGATTTAGCGTAGAGGTTTGTTTGCTGAACTCCCTCACCCTTTACTGACGTGGTCGGCTCTGGTATTGTTCCTAGTTTTCGATGCTTATTAAATGTTGTGCGATGCATTCCGCCTAAGAACTCACATGATTGCTTTGTTGTTAATAGATTCATAATTTCTTTTCCTTATTTAATAACTGTAATTTTTTGACCTCTTCGTTTAGAATTTTATCGCCTTCTTCTCTCCAGTTTTTACCATGTTTTATAAGTAAACCGGAGGCCCAATGAATATAAACAGCTTGCTCATATTCCGCCTTTTTTTCTTTATCTTCATAAACATTTGAAGCAATTAAGATTTTAGCGACATTAGCACAAGCAAAGTTTGGTCTGCCTAAAATGCTTATTTCTTCTGAGCTTAATTTAATCATTTACCTCTTTTCCTTTTAGTTAATCAAATCTGTAAAACGGCGCTCTGAATAAAGCTCGTGCGACAAGTTACATCATCACCAATAAAGCTTTTATTGTAATCTAGCATAGCTTTGGTCTCTCCACCGACCACAACTCCATAAGTCCAAGTATCACTTTGACTCGTCACTTTCATCATGAACGTGCCTTTTCTTTGAGCCGTAATTAAATATGTTTTATCTTTTTCTAATTTAGGGACTATCATTGTTATTCTCCTTTTAGTTAATGTTTATAGGTGGTTGAGTTAGCAGGTCGTCAAATCCTGATTGTTGCATGTAAAATACCGAAATGCATCGCGATATCGTTAGACTGCAACTTCTTCTGATATCTGGGTATACTTGTTAGCGACAACTAACTACTTCTTAACTCAACTACCTATAAACACTCAATTATTCATTGCTTGGTCTATTTCAAAATTTTGTTCGCCGATTAAAATATCTTCGTAATCTTGAGCGTCTAAAGTTTGCTCTATTTGACAATCGGGATAAGTGCATTGTTTATATCCATCTTCTTCAAACATTTCCCAATCGTGATCACAATCATTCATCTTTATCACCTCTTAGATTATTCATTGCTTGATAGCCGTTAAGACTTGATGTTTCAGCAAACCGGTGTCTTCGTTAATAAAAGAGTGCGCAATAATTGCCTTATTCCAACATCCTATTTCTTCTGGGTGACTTGAATTTTTAAAATCTATTTTTGGATTAAAAACTCTATTTTGACTCTGATAGAATAACGCCGCCAAAACATTAATTTTTTGCGCAAAAAACACACCCAATTCATCGTCTTCGTTCATATATCACCTATTTTAAATTGCTAATTGCTTGACAGCCCAAAGCACTCTTTCGAATGCTAAGTGTGGAATCCGACTACCAAGCAACAAACAAACCTTTACTTACTCTGTAATACTTTTAGTAGGCATTCAGCTAGTGCGCGTTGCGGGTTTTCGTTGGCTTTCCAGACTCCCGTCTTATGGTATGCGCGCGTATCTAGCGACGAATGATCACGAAACTGCAAACTTATTTCATACTCAACCACTAAAGGCATTAAATCATTCCAGTTGTTGCAATAATCAATTAGCGCCTTCCAACTTCCTTTTTTATCCTGCATGAAATAGTGATTACAAGATTCACCACAATGAGAAACTTCATAACCTAAATACTCAGCTATCCCTTTATTTATATTCAATTCAAAGTCCGTCATTATCTTTTGCTCTTCAATTCCCAAATATCGTGAATGCTAACATCTAAACTTTTAGCTATATTATCAGCCGTTTCAAGATTCGGCGCGCGTATATTGTCATTCTCAATATCGCATATTGTCGTAGTTGTTACGCTTGACATATTACCAAGCTTCAACATTGTCAACCCTTGCTTCTGCCTTAATTTTCTTAACTTGTTTTTAATTGCCATAATTAAATCCCAGAGCCATCACCAGAGCCATCGCCAGAGCCATAGCCAGAGCCAGAGCCATCGCCATAGCCATAGCCATCGCCAGAGCCATCGCCATCAAACTTATTTGGCTTTTGCATTTTCAGCGCCCTCTATCGAGTTAACAGACGCTGGCGCGCATGGGATTATTTCAATAGCTTTCATCCAGACTTTACCAACCTCTTCACATATCTCACTTTTATCACACCGAATTCCATGTATTGCCACCGCGCTCAAACTGATAGACTCTGCCGCCCACCATCGCCACATTCTACGAGCGGATTGCAAGATAACCTCCTCCCCGTCCTTTGCGTATAGTGTGCCAAACCAAACCCCGGCAGAATAAGTGCGCACTATTACTTTGCTCCCTACCATATCTCCAATATTGTTGGCTGCCACACTAACCGTCCCGCCAGACGTTAACCCTTGGATTTCTCTAACCTGTTTTATTGTTAAATCTTCAATATTCATCTCTCTTCCCTTTTTAGTTAAAAATTATTTAAACCCGAATACAGGACGTATATCAGTCTCAAACGCATAAATTATCTTGTCTTTTTTGTCCACATACAAACTGATTGATGGCCTGACACCATCGTTAATATCTTTTACCGCTTTATGAATAGCTACAGTGCTTACATCGCATTGATTAGCTATATCTTTTAATGTGTAGTTGGCTCTAAACCCTATTAAAGTGGTTTGCCGTTCGCCTTTTGATTTATCTAATTTACGCATACTGTCTCCTTGATGTACTTAAACATATATTAACTTATAGTTAAGTGCAAGTATTAATATTAAGTTAATTTAAGTGTTGACGTTAACCTACAGTTAATCTATATTGACTACACAAACAAGCAAAAGGGAAAGGGAAATGATAATCAACACAACAGGCGAGCTTTTAGATCTGCGGGATAAAAAAGGCGTTATCACGTTAGAGGACGATACTGTTATAAAGTGTGATGTCCCATACAGTGTGGGGGCCGAAATTAACGGGCTGCACGCTAAAGGAAACCTGGACTGCAAGGGATACCTGTACTGCGAGGGAAACCTGGACTGCGAGGTAAACCTGGACTGCAAGGGAAACCTGGACTGCAAGGGATACCTGTACTGCGAGGGATACCTGTACTGCGAGGGATACCTGGACTGCGAGGGCGATTATTTAATAATAACAGGTACGTTATATTGGTCTCACGCATCCATGCCAGTATTGCCCGCAAAACATTACATCAACCGTGTTTTACCGCAAAAATGGCAGCGTGAATATTATCAAGAACGCCTTGGTATAGATATTAGCGAAGGCTGCTACGAAGAAATCTGCATCACTGTTTTAAAGCAAATTATTAATCTATTAAAACAAGACAAATGGACGCCTACAGAATTATGGATGCTTGAAACGTTAAGGGATAGCTTTAAAAAGCCACCTGTTTGGGTTTCTGAAATTAGGGGAGATAAATAATGGAAATAATATTAATCAAAGCTCTAAAATATGGGTACACAAGAATTATTGAATTAGATGATTTTCAATACTCTAGAGAGAGTCACATAGTGATATCTAAACCGTTAAAAATTGAGTTTGAAATGTTACCTGAATCCGATCAAGTTAATGCCGAGGTTAACGTGTTAAGAGATATTAAAGAAAAGGGGTTGGCCGATGCTCAAGTGGTGGCTAATAAGATTGATGAAAAGATACAAAGCCTGCTGGCTATAGAGGATAAAAGATGACAGAACAAGAATATATACTAGCAGCTAACCTAGCAAAAATATCAACCGCTGTAACGATAATGAGAGGTGTTTCGCCTGGCAATAATTACGGTATTAGTGATGATGACTATAAATTAATTCTCTTGATTCTGAGAAATTCACAAACAAGGCTACATGAGCTAGCCAAGACAGATTAAGGAGGTGTTATGACTGATGCAATGAAGCTACTAACAGCGCTGTGTGAGGCGTTAGGGTTCGATGTGGTAGTAACTACGGTTTAGCATAATTAATTATAAGAGAGTTAAAGATGGCTTACAGTGATTACGGCGGCTATGCGTACCGCAACAATGCCCGCGTGATAGAAAGAAGTGATGCAATATTTACTGAAGAGGGCTTGAAGAGTACCCCTGGGCAATGGCCTGGGTTTAGCTTCCCTGAAGGAAGGAGAGGAAGAAGTCACCACGTTATCCTTGGGGATGGCCCCGTACATATTGGGATGAACAAGCAATCTTCCCAGTCAGTCTACCTACACGGCGAAACCTTTGATATTGACCCGCTAATTATCGCCCGCCACCCTAACACAAACACAAAATGGATTGGTGATAACGGGGAAGAGCATTCTTATGTAGACCATGAAAGCCTGCTCAATACGACAGTAGTAGAGGTGATTTTAGAGGGCCACAAAATAGAAATCTTTTGGGCTGACACTGACAACTATTACATGCATATAAGACTAACTCAGCCTGATGATAACATTTGGATTGGATGGTCGGGATATGGCGTTGGGGCGGGCCTTGAGGACTGTGGGTATGGTTATTCAACGGAAGATATTATTGGCGCGTCAGAAGATGTGTGGAAGGTGAAGCTAAGATGAATAAAAGACAAGTAGGATTCGTAAACATTGGTTTAATCTTCATCGTCATTGTCGCGGTAGGCGGAAATGTAATAGCGAACACGAAATTAGAGTCTCAACGTAAGCTGCTCAACTGTATTTATGCGAAGCCTACGTATCTTGATAATCAAGTTAACTACTGTGAAAATTTGCTTAAGACTAAATGGGTTGTTGAATAGGAGGATTGGATGGTTGTAATAATTTGCGCCTATTGCGGTCTAGAAGCTGAAAAGACTGAGGGCGAAAAAAAAGAGGGAGAAAAAAGAAAATAGAGCTAATTGTTGCAGTAGATAAGGATTAGATCTAGATTAGTAAATGAAAAAGCCGCTTGGTCGTGGTGCAAATAGGACCGTATAAAATCATCTGCCCACAGCGGCACCTCGAATTATACCCTATCTGATCTCACTTTCAAGCTGGCCCAACCGATTTAATAGATTAATCGCAACCCACCAGGGTTAATCTAATCAAAAACAGGTTACTGGGAGCTATTGAAAGCCTGTACACGTGGCGATGTCTAATACGAGCATAGTTAGTATATTGGTGACAAACCTTGCTAGCAGCGCTCAAATAAGGCGTGAGGAGCGTGTGATAAGTGGGCATGGTAGAGACCCTAAAACAAGTCCTCAACCGATCAATACCATAGGATCGGCAATGTAAGCTCTACTGACCTCTATAGCGAGTCATGAGATTTACAATAGCCTTAATCATTCTTTTTTTAGAGTGCTTAGGGTTCTTTGTGCCTGAAGATACGACATACGCAAATCATGAGGTTTAAAAGATGGTGATTACTAAAGTCTGGATCATGGCAAACAGAACTAAGAAAGGGGCTTGGACTAAGTCACAAATACAGGTATTGGGTATTGATTGGCCAGCTAGACGAGGGTGGATTCAGGATATAGCGGGGGCCGAGATAAGCGAAAAGAACAGGGTGTTATTTGAACTAAAGCTTCCTGTTAAAAAGGTGCCTGTTGATTTGGCCAAATCGTCTTATTCTTCAGTAATGGCTAGGATTCGTGATTTAACTGACCAGCAAATATCAAACCTAATCAGATCATTAGAAACTGAAAAGTGGTACAGAAATGGAATGTAACAGAGGGAGTGTATGCAAAGAAAGCGATCATCAAGTTAAAACTCTTGAAAAAGCTGTTGAATGGTTTTATGGGGTAGAGCTTGAGCATTTACCAATCAGAGTAAACCAAGTCACTGCTCATAATGGGCGGGTACAGATAACTATTTTCGATTGTGACGGGGTTCCGATCCATAAACGCTGGTGATTGAATTTAACTAATGAATGGAGGTAATTATGTGTGAAATGCCTAAAGCGTTTTCAACCAAGACACGTAAAGCAAGAAAGCCTCATATTTGCTGTGAGTGTAACCACGCCATTAATCCTGGCGAGGAATACCAGTACAGTTCTGGTATCTGGGATGAGCCCGAAAGGCACTTATTAAATAAAGGAGAAGGGAATGAGGCCATTTGACGTATCACACTTAGCTTCTAAAAGAATCTGCAAACAAGCAGAGCAATTATGCAATGAACTTAAAGAAGCTATCCATAAATACGATAATGAAATGCCGATCGCTTTAGTGCTAGGGGTTTTAGATATCGTAAAGAAAGAAATAGTAGAAGATTAATGAATTGAATTCTGAATACAGTGTGTATATGTGGTGGCTATATCGGACAGAAAGTCGCAGGTCAATAGGTTAATACCTATCAGACGGCACGAGGCCCCTGGTATAGCCCCTTCATATACGCACTGGAGCCCATTCCGATGGGTGCTCTAAGCCGTAATCCATGGTAATACGGTGGTGTATGTAGACTGGAGGTACGGTCGGGGAGCGGACTAATTAACCGTAAACACGAGTTCGATTCCTGCACACCTAGAGCATCCTTCAGAGTGGGTTGATAGATCGTTTAATGCTGTACTTAGGGCGAGAGCGTAGTTTAGCTGGGATTGTGTAGAGCAACCCTAAATCTGCTGAGTTGGAAAACTTAGCCCATGCTAACAACGATCAACTTTAGATTAATTAAAGGAGAATGGAATGGTGGATGAAGAAATAGCTAGTGTAGACAAAGATTGTTTTAGGGATTTCGGCTAATGATTCATATAGCGAAGGCGTACCTCTAGGTGATTTGAGAGAGTATTGTTTTGGGTTTATGAGCACTGACTTCGAAGGGCGTGATTTCGTTAGATGGTTAGCTAACGATTTCGGGGTTAGATTTGACCAAATGAATAGATTGCTTAACGTTATTTAACGGCTAATAAGACGTTATAAAAACCATTAATTATTATACCAATCTAGGATTAATATTATCTTGTATTACACCCCAAAGCATGTATAATGATTACATCAACTAGAGAAAACAAGGGGAAGGGAAATGGCTATCACTATAAATCAAATTTTAGAACTTGATATAAATTCAAGAAACGGGTTAGTAGATATAGGCTACAACGATAGTCTCAGAAATTTTTACAGGTTTTACGAATTAGACAGATTAGAGAAAGATATCACAAAAGCACTAAAAATTTCTAGCCTGGATCAGCTTCAAGCAGTTGCTATAAAGTACAAAAATTCGGGCTTAAACGCTTTTAATTGTGACGATTTAATCGAGGATTTGATGGGCGATGATTATTATGATTGGGCTGATGCAAACATTCTAGATTAACTAAACAAAGGGGAATTGAAATGGACTTAACGCGATTTGATGCAGCAAAAAAAGCCTTAGAGTTTGCAGGATTTAACGTGTGTGATGATGGTGGGGTGCTTGAAATATCAAAGGATCGAATATGCGAAACATTTTATCAGACAGGAGAGCATTTTAATTCGTTATCATTCCATAAATCAGTAGAATCAGTCGTAGCTTATGCTGAAAAAAGCGTAATTCTTGGTAAAAAATACCCTCTATCAGAACTTTAATTAACCAGGATGTTTAATGTGGAATACATGAAACACAAGTTGTCATTAAGAGTTAGATCAGCAGTTATAGAGCTGCTAAAGAAGCGTCAATGTAAATCACTAATAACGGTGGAGCTGAATATGATTCGATTTTATTTGGAAGCGCTGCAATGATGTTACCTGAGTACATCAAGCGAAAGTATGGGACACAGCGAGGCGCGTTACAGGCTTTTGCAGACGACATTGGTAGACCGTACCAGTCTGTTCAGCGTTGGATTAGAAACAAATACAGGGTCGAAGATGGCCGTGTCGTAAAGAAACAAACTGTAGTTGTGTGTGTATTATGATAAACAAACAATTGAATCCACTTATTGATTTTATGATTAACAGGACTGACGGGATACCTGGCAGCGATAACTGTGATGATATCGCGGTGCTAATAGGTGAGTCTATTACGTTGGAGATCATTGAGTATTTTCAAGACTACATAAACCAACCATCGACAGATAACGCTAACGCATTAGCTAAGAAGCTGACACAAACGTTTTCTGATTACGTCGAAAAGGAAGACACGTTTAGGATAATGCAATGAGAGTATCCCCAACCCAGACCACAGTAAACGCCATCCACAATAAACATGTGGGCCATCAAATCAACCTTGATTGCAAGCTGATGGGAATGTATTTGGAAGGGCTATCACTTATTAAGGTGGAACAACAAAGAAAGGAGAAGCAAGAGAAATGGGCAGAATTCATAAAAGTATTAAAACAATGAAAATATCATACGATGCTAAGTGTAAAATTGGGATGGTATTTGTAATTTTAGTGATTGTTGTGGTTGGGCCTACAATTGAACATTGGTGAAAGTAAGGGGAAGGTTATGGAAGGGGAAGAGAAAACACATTACAGGAAAGCGTTTAATTCGCCGTACCTATCTAGTGCTGATATTGTTGGGCCAACAGTGCTAACAATATCCAGGGTAGGGTTGCAATCTGATGCGACAAACAAAACAAAGGACTCGTTTAATACCGCTTACTTTGAAGAACAAGAGCTGCGTAAAGGCGAGAGACTAAAGCCGATGATACTAAACGCTCACAACTCTAAGGTTATGAAGGATCTAACAGGCTCCCATTTCCTTGAGGACTGGAGCAATGTGCGCGTAACGATATATGTTGACCCTAACGTGAGGTTTGGTAGAGAAACTGTTGAGGGTCTAAGAATAAGCCCACAGCCACCCGCTGAATCTAAGGCAACAATAACGCCAGAGAAGGGGCAAATGTGGACCAATGCTAAGAATGCCTATCTAAGGGATGGTGACTTTGAGGCCGTCTTAAAAAGGGCTCATATAAGCGAGGAAAATCAAGCGTTGATAGTAAAGGAATGTGGCAGTGTTTGAGTTTCACGATATAGAGCAAAATACTGACGAGTGGCTTCAATTGAGGTGTGGACGGTTGACTAGCTCTAATCTCGGCAAAGTGATGGCTAACTTTGGTAAATCTTTTGGCGAGCCTGCTAAGAGGCTAGCGGCTCAAATTGCAGTGCAACAAATAACCGGCAAATGTGAATCTAATGGGTTTTCAAATGAGCACACCGAAAGAGGCCACGAACAAGAGCCCGTTGCCCGTATGCTTTACGAGGAGAGGTTTTTTTGTGATGTAGGCAATGGTGGGTTCTTTTCAACAAAAGATCTTGGGTGTTCTCCTGATGGCCTTGTATTAGATAGTGGTGCAGTAGAGATTAAGTCAGTGATTGCCGCCACCCACTTTGCAACAGTAAAACGTCAAAATGTGGACCCTGCCTATCGATGGCAGTACATAGGCAATTTAAAATTTACAGGCAGGGATTGGTTAGATTTTATTAGCTACTGTTCTGAGTTCCCTGCCGATAAGCAACTTTATATCCATCGGTTAAACAAATCAGATATGACAAAAGAGTTTGACATGATCGACTCAAGGGTTGAACAGTTTATGGCGCTTGTAGCCACGACGAAAGAGACAATACTAGAAAGTAATTATTCAAATTGAAGAAATAACAAAGGAACACTCAGAATGAAAGGCGTAAACAAAGCAATAATAGTGGGCTCGTTAGGAGCCGACCCCGAATCTAAAACGATGCCCAATGGGTATATGGTGTGCAACATATCAATAGCTACTAGCGAGCAATGGCTAGATAAAAATGGTCAGAAGAACGAAAAACCGAGTGGCACCGAGCGGTCGGCTTTAGACGTACCGCCGAGGTCATGGCCCAGTATTTAAAGAAGGGCTCGAAAGTTTATATTGAGGGGAAGCTGCAAACGACTAAATGGCAGGACCAAAAAGGTGACGACAGGTATACCACTGAAATTGTCGTTAGAGATATGCAAATGCTGGATAGCCGCAATAGCGGGGAAAGCACCCAAACGAGGAGCGCCCAGCCGCCACAAACCCAGGTGGATGATGGAAAACAAATTGATGACTTCGATGAGGATTTGCCTTTCTGATGAAAACACTTAACCAACATAACTGCGATATACGCAACGCCTCCCCTGATGATATTAGAGCTGGGGTATGCTGTGATAGGTGTAAGACTGAAATGGTCTACCCCAGACAAACGAGCAATACTCTTTTATTGACCAATCCACATAAACAAGAAGTGCAATGTCCTAATTGTGACTTTATTGGGTATAAATTTTAAGGAAGAAAAATGAATATAGGCGCAGGTAATTTTATAGAATTAGGCGAGCATGATAATTGCGTGATCATAGGCGATAACCTGAAAGCAACTCAAGACTACCACCTAATTATTGAGGGGGTTTGCGATCAAGTAATGACGCCAGAGGAACATAAATTAATAAATGCTGCTGTGGCGGTGACTAAACAAAAGTGTGAGGCGTATTATGGTAATCTTTTGTATCAAGCTAAAACCCTTAGCTCATACTCTGGAACGCCTCGTAATGAACGATAGCTCTAATGGCCCCTGTGCTAGTGAAATTACCTGAGTCCCTAGTTATCGTTACATCAACCTCTGCACTTGCAATATCTGTGGCCGCGTTCACATCAAAAAAGGTATCAACAATATGCCCTGCTGTAATGACCTGGCCAGTCGTCACTATTGATTGAGTCGACCCTCCTGAATAAGCAGCTGACCACGTTTCCCCTGACCCTAAAGCAGTGTCTACTTTTAACTGACAGCCTATAATTTTGGCCCCCGAAGGTATGTTGACTTGTATTATAAAAGAGCTGGCAGCCCCTGGCGTGGTAACAGATTCGCTTAAGTTTTTATAAAGCCGCCCACTACTGCCCAACTTCCCTATAGTTGCCGATCCATCCGAAGGTGAATAAAAGCGTGGCTTTGGAGCGTTAGACGAACCCCCTGCACAAAGAGAGACTGTACTGCTCTCATCGAACATCTCATAATTCTCACCAGTGATCATAATGTTATGATTTAAAGACAATGTAGTAGCAGAGTCCACGGCTGATACTGTCGTTCTCCCGACTCTTAACGTGTAGCTATCTGAGGCGTCCCAATCGTTCTCTGTTCCACCGGTCAGCGTTGCGGTTATTGTGGTTCCAGTATTAGCCGTTACTGTACCGCTTGAGCCGTCTGTCGTGTTATAGATAATCCTGCCTAGAAAGTCATTAACACCCCAAGACTCGCCGCTGTCAGTCAATACAGAAGCCCCGCTTGAGCCATCATGGTTTCCTGTCACCTCAGTATCAGACAAGTTTTTTACAGTTAGCCCAACGTAAGCATTCGTTGTAAAGTGCTCTGTTGAATCGACCAGCTTATCCGTAGTGGTGCTGGTGGTCTGACCTGTAATCAATATAGGCACATCAGAATAAGCGCCTAGAATAGTGCTTTTATCGCCATCCACAATATTAAGATCGCCAGAGACCGCACCAACAAAGGTATTATCATCCCCGGTCATGTCAGTGGTTGCCCCGTGAGTAGCAGAGGCCCCACCGACAAATGTATTTCTGTTTCCTTCTCTTGAGGCAAGTCCAGCTTGAGCGCCACAAAACAAGTTAGTATCTCCCCCTAAATAGCCGTCTGAAGCCTTACCGAAGTTTAGCGCAGCACTAAAGCCTATTGCTGTATTTTTGGTTGTGGTGGCTGTACAATTGGCCAGGGCAAACATGCCTATACCCGTAGCGTCATCATTGTTATTGCCTAAATAAAGCGCTTGAATACCAACGGCTGTATTATTGCTAAGAAGGTTTTTCTGTAACGCTCCATACCCTACAGCTGTATTGAAATTACCTGTCACATTGTCATCAAGCGCCGTATTACCTATCGCTGTATTCTGGTAGCCAGTAGTATTAACATCAAAACAATTAGCCCCTACCGCCGTGTTCCCTCCAAAACTTGAGGCATCCGCTATGTGCGCTTTACCACACTCATAACCAATAAAAGTATTATCCCTAGAGGTCGTTGTATTCTGCCCAGCATACGCGCCTATCATTGTGTTATGACCCGCAAATACGGGAGTAGTTAACGCTGCTCCCGCCTCTGGCCCTAACACTAAGTTGTGCCACCCTGCAATCGTTCCCGCACCACCAAAGACAGTTTGTGATTGTGACCAATTGTGAACAGTACAATTTAAAGTGATCGTAATGCCTGTAGTGGGGTTTATCGCCCCAGCCTCTAGAATAACAATGGTAAGACCCGCAACGGTCTCTGTAGCCCCTGGCGCGATGACAGAAGAGATAAATAAAGTCTTGCCTGCCGCCGCCGCTACAGCCAAAGCAAAAGTAGAATAGTTCTCAGCAAAGAACCAATTATTAGTTGAGGCACTTCCTTGGATACTGTCAAACGGCCCCATGTAAAAAGGCGTGTTAGCCGTAGCATCCGTCGCATTAGCAAAGATACCCCATTTATAAACGCCGTTAATGTGAGGCACTATCTCATTTCCTGAAACCTCCCAAACACCATTTGAATTAGCGGTGACAGAGGTTTGAGGCGAGGTTGCATCCGCATCGATAGTGATACTTTTAGAGTCTGTTGTCCCGACATCATAGGCTTTTAAAACATACCCACTACCCGCCGTACCCGCTGCATCAACGATAATAGGGTTTGGGACTTCACTCATTTTTTGATTAGCCATTAGGGCTCCTTAAGTAATTCTTTGATTGCTTTGAATGCCCTTGGCTTGTTAATACGCCTAAGCTTTTCTATTCCTTTGCCTACTATGCTTACCCCAAGATCAAGCGCTCCTGCTTTAGTGGTCCCTGCCCTAACGCCTTGTTGAAGGGCTTGGTCAAATTGGCCTTGAAGTGATGTTCTAGCAGCAGGGCCAAAAACATTATCTAGCTCATCGGCAAATAACACTAGCATTTGTAAATTATCAGCCTTGCCTGCTTTGCCCTCGATTCTTAATAGATCACTGCCGCCATGCTTTTTAACGGCTTCCTCTATGTCTTCGATAGCATCAAGGAGCCTAATACGTGACTGAGCATTACTCATTAAGCGGCGCATTAAAGTCCCTGTAGACTTATCAGCATTCTTTCCTAAAAGGTTCATTTTCTTTCCAGCAACATCTTGAAGGGCATCAAGGGCTTTAATCGTTTCTGAATAAGCCACGTTAGCATTATTATAATCTGTAAAGCTTTCATCAAGAATGACATCAAGGTTGTTTCTGTAGTCCTTTAGGATGCGTTCTGCCTTTCCTGCTAGACCTTTTAGTCCCTTGCCATAGGTGACTTCACTATCTATTAATAATTTCAGCTCATGCACATCGTGCGCTGTTGGGTTTTCTATATCGCCAATACGTTTAAATATATTTCTAATAGTGCTTTTAGGCCCACCCTGAAATTCTATTATTGAACCTGTAAAATCAAGCTTGCCATCATCACCCAACTTAATACCAATACCGTCTAAGTCTTCCAAAAACTTATCACCTGCATTAGCAACATTAACTTTCTCACCCCTCAGCTTTCTAGCCTCAATCCCTATCGCTTTTCCAGCTCTCTTATTCGCGTCACGTACAGCCCTAACTTTATTCATTAGCACGTCACCAGCTAGATCACCTGGCCTATTTTTCATACCAAAAAGCTTATCCTTAGATATCCTTTCCGCCACTTCAGCCATCCTAGACATAACCTTCTTGTCCGTTCTGGATGCCTGCTTTAAAGGCTGGATAACGCCCTCATCAAAGCCTTGCTTGACCGCTTGAGCCGCTAAAGAGTCTTTTTGTATCTTAGGCCCTCTAGTATCAAAGAACCGCTCTATGCCTGTTGGCTCGCCCTCAAAAGTCCTTAATGGTTTTAGCTCAACTCTTGCCGCCGCTGGATCTGCTGTGCCTGCCTGGATCTCTCTTGCAAGCTCTCTAGTTGCCGGTCTCTGTAGACCTGCCACACCTTCAACTACTTGCTTTGCTGTCTCTGGAACGGCTTGGATTTCTCGCCCTATCGCTTGGGCTTGAGGCGTTTTAAGCGCTTGCCCTGCACCCTTGGTGCCTAATATTGCACCCACCAAATCAGGTATGGTGCCTGCCGTAGCCGCCGCTAACGGGCTTCCTGTCTGTTGAAAAGTTCGCTCTGCAACTGTAGGCCCTACGCCTTGCGCTTGAATGCCCTCTATAGTCTGTACGGCTTGATCTAGCCCTTGGCCGCTAACTAGCTCTAATAACGCCCCTATGCCGGACGCGGGGACATTAAACCTGTCTACCATGCTTTGGATAACATTGCCGACATTTTCTAACCCCTCTTGACCCGCCCTAGTTTTGGGCTGAAAAGCGGCCTCTTGAAATTGCCTTACAACATCACCGCCTACACCTGGCTCTGCCCCTGGTGTTAACTCAGCCCCTAACCCCGCTAGACCGCCAGCGACCGACGCTAAAGCACCGCTACCAATCGCGGCTATAGGCTCTAAAACGCCTGAACCTATAAATTCTGGCCTTGCCTCTCCACTGGGAACGCTCTCACCTGCAGGATCAAACGCCTCTAAGTCAATAGCACCAACAACAGGGCTAGCGGTGCTTAAATCAAACCGCCTTTTTACTGGTTTAGCAGTTGATAGATCAAAAGCCATTTTTATAGCTCCTCAAAAGTGCCGTCTTTAAATACCCTTGCCCTGTTGCCTTGGGCATCGACCATTATTTGTCCTTCTTGACCTGTCGATACCCCCCTCTCCTTTGATCTTAAAAACCCAGCCTTAGTTCCTCCTTGGTCGATAAAATCTATCTGTTCTTGGTAATAGGCCATTAATTTCTCTTGAGCTGATTTTTTATCGACAAGGAACTTTTTTAGCTCGGCAGGTTCTAACTTTGTAGGCAAAGCAACCTCTTTAGCTAGGTCTAACTCGCCCTTACTTAAAGCTCCAAACGTGGTAGCGCCGACAACATCAAGAGCTAACTCACTTTGTATCTGTTCTAAGGCAACAGTTGACGCCCTAATTGACGGAAAGAACCGGCTTTCTATGGCGCCCGTACTTGCCCCCGCATCAATCTCTTCTATTGCTTTATTTATGTTGTCAATATTCTTACTAATGGACTGTATTTTATCAAAACCTGAATCAATAGCTTTAGCCCTAGATGAGCCTGTTAATTTGCCAAACTCTTTCCCCTCGGCAATGGTGCCTTCAGTCTTCGCGATATCAGCAGCCATGTTTTTTGCCGAGATAGTTTGAATAGCAGACCCAACCGCCCTAGGGTCAATCCCCGCCTTTACTCGTCTAGTCTTGATCTTGTCTTCTGGTGAGAACCCCTCTGTCAGGCTAGCGAATTCTTTTTGCGCTGAGGTTAGCTTGCTAGGGTCTCTTAGAAACTCATCAGTCTGGGCAATAAAGCTAGTTAAGGATTCAGGCGTAACGCCTTGAGCCAGCTCTTGAGCATCAACGCCTTGAGCGCCTAGAAACTGCACTACTCTAGGGATGGCTTGCTGCCACTGAGAAGGATCTGTAGCGCCTATAGCCTTAGCGCCCTGGTTTAATAGCTTGATCCGCCTTAGAGCTTGCTCTTGATCGAATTGCTGCCCCTCTCGCCGCTGCCCCGTCTGCGCTTGCTGCAATTGAATCTGTGCAAGTTGGTTTCTTACTGGTGCTGCCGCTGCCTCTCTAGCAATGCCTTGCTCTTGAGATTTAATCCCTAAAGCGCTGGACTTGCCGCCAGCAAAATCAGCCAATGGGTTGAATCTAGCCATTAGAACGTCCCCGTTGATTGTAATAAATTAGGCTGTTGTGATTGATTAAATAGATTAGGGTTTAAAGCGTTAAACCCACCAGAAGGAGCCCCCCCCCCTGCGGGGGCACCACCAAAACCACCACCAAAGCCAAAACCAGCAAGACCTGCAATATTAGAAATAACCCCTTGGTTGGCGGCTGCCTTTTGCTGAGCCCCCTGTCCTTGAGCTTGCCCTATATTGCCTAATAAGTTAGATATGTTGCCGCCTGTTGTTAAGGCTGCCTGACCTTGCCCTACCGCTGCATTTTGGCCTAAGCCTAAAACGTTAAATAATTGGTTGAACCGTTGCTGTTGAAATTGTGGAACCAAGGTTGAAGTAAGACCGGTTTGAAACCTTGATAGGTCTTGGTCTACATTGCGCCCACCACCAGAACCGCCTTCTCTAATCTGTCTAAACCCTTGCTCTTGCAAAAAGGAAGCTACTGGGTTGATCTGGTCTAGCCCTGCACTAGGGTCTTGTAGGAAGCCTTGCAGCTGCTCGCCAGCACTGAGGCCAAGATCAAGAAACGGCTGTGTACGGGCTTCAAATGCCTCTCTCGCTGCTCTTTGTTCGGCAATTCCTGCAAGCCCTGCCCTTTCTCCTGCATCTGCCGCCGATTGAGCGCCTTTTCTCTGCTCTCTTGCGCCTAATAGTGAGCTGCCTAATAAGGCCCCGCCAATCGCTAACTCAATACCCATTTTTCACGCTCCAAACCAAAGTAAACTTGGTCATGCAATTGCCCGTCTTTCATGATAGACCGTTTATTAACCCCTTCACGGATAAAGCCTATCTGCTCTGAATACTTTAAAGCCAACTTGTTGTAAATAGGGGTTGATCCGTTAATCTTTAAGCACCCCGTATGGTTAAAAACCCAATCTATCGCTAATCTGCCAGCCTCTTTTGCCTTATTACCGTACTTGCCTGGTAACATCGCCGAATGAGCATCAAAAGTGACCGCATTTAAAGGGTAAACAACGAACATCCCTGCCAGCTCTCGATCATACACCGCTAAGTAGTATATATTATCAACAATCGGGTACTCAACATCGCCACTAAAATCATCGCCTATACAGTCTTTTACCTTCGGGTGCTTTAATACTGCATTGATCACATCAATATCGAACGTTCTAGCTACTCTCAATTTCTGACCCATAAATAGCTAAATTAAACGCTGTTGCCCCGTCTGCTTGTACTTTAATCGAATCCCCTGCTGCTAGGACGCCCCTCTCAAAGCCGTAGTAAAGGCGCTCTCTTCCTGCCCCGCCTGGAATATGGATAGTATTCTTTAAAAAATCAGTGGCCCCGTCATTGTGGTATACATCAATATTTAAAGCCGTTGCTGTGGTATTAACCAGACTAACCACTGATATAGTCGAATTAATACCCGTCGCAGCTGTATAGACCGTTGTTAGCGTTGTTGTTGCGATCTGTTGTATGTCTCTAAAAGGATTTCTAGCCATGCTATTCCTTTAAAACCGTGTCACCCAAAATAATACCCTGGAACCTTAAAAGGCCCGAAAGATCATCGCTAATAGTAAGGTAAAACCCATCATCAAGACCTGCTTTATTGCCTGACGTACCATCTAAAACGACGGGGGAGGTAATATCTATCTCGAGAGCTGTCCAACTGTTAGTGGCCCCCAGAGATGATGTTTTCTCATCGATTCCAGCTAGATAGAACCCACCCATATCCCTAATAATGCCCTGGAATAAGCTCTCCCCATTAGATACAATAAGCAAGTTAACCCCGTTGGTCAGCGCCGCTAGGCCCATAAATTTATCGTATTCAATCTCTGTAATGTTATCGGCTAGAACAAACCTTAACCGTTTAGCGAGAAAGGTAGTGCCGTGGTCCGGTAGTGCCATCCACGTCGCCGACCCTGATGCATCTCCTAGCTGTAAATCATCTAATTTAAAAGTGGGCTTTGAACCACCCGATCTTAAAACCACCGCTTGAAGCTCGTTAACTGTCTGAGATGTTATTCCCATGTCCGCTAGGGGTATTGAAAAGGATTGCTCTGAAACGTCAATCACATTAATATAATCATTAATATTAACCGCGTTCCCCACCAAAACTGATGATGAAAGGAACGAGAACTCAACAGAATGATTAGCGCTATTGTAAGCGTCTAGGTCTATTTTGCCCGTTAAAACCCCGAAATGCTGCATATCCGATGTTCCGGCATTAGTAAATAGGGCTGCATCATTATTGTTCGCCGCTGTACAAACTATTTTGGCCCCACTAGCAAAGTTAAAGCTCGCATCACCTGTTCCTACCCACACAGCTCCCACAGTGAAAGTCTCTGTATCGACCATGATCGAGCCATCAAGGGTTAGGTTGTCATTATCCACCACCGCCGTGACTACAGCATAAGTTGTGTCAGTGGTATTTCTAACCGTCATTCCTACGCCTACAGTGGTTAAAAAGTTCTGCCCCGTGTCCTCTAGATTCGTTCCTGACGTTCCACCCGTTGCCGTTCCGCTGTCGGCGTTGGTGGTATCTCCCCCATCGTGGATAACCGTAGCCACTTCTGAGGAAACAATGGCTTGGTTCATCTCCCCGCCATAGGTCTCATTAAAGAAAAACTTAATATCAGCCCTCAGATTGTCATACTCACGCACATAGTTTACTGAGCCAACAACACCCCCACGATTATGAAGGCTTGCCCTGGCGTCTTGACCACTTTGATCAGCCCCAGAAGGAGTAACCTTTATCCCCATTAAGCTCTACCTTTCTTCTCATAGTATCCGAACATAACCCCAGCAACATCGCCGGTCGTCCCCTCATCATACTCAAGGGCGATAGCGTCACCAACACCTAGTCTTAATCGATCATCAAGGCGAAATTCCTCATGCCCTGTTGCTGCCACATATAAGAAATCAACAAGGCCGATAGAGGTTAATGTGCCTATACCTGTCGCTCCAGTATCCCCTTGCACCGCCGTTGTTACGCCGGAAGATGCTGCCGTGTTAGGGCTTGATCTATTCATATTCAAAGGGGTTATAGCTGTTACCCCGCTACCTGTCGCCGCCGTACCTGTTACAACGTGTAACTTGATTCGAGAAGCCTGAACAGCATTAACCCCAATGGCACTAATGACAAGTTGCAAGCTATTAGGGTGGTTATTCTGCCAGTAGGCGAAGTACTCGCCAGCGACAGGTGTGGTCATTTCAAACGCCACCGAATAAGCTTGCCCCGCATCCCTGGCGTTATAGTAACCTCTAGAATCTGATCTGGAACTAGCGTTAAATCTGTTGTCAGATCCCTTAACCCGAGCATCAAAGCCGGTCTGGTCGTCTTGATATAAAAATTCTATTCCGGCCATCTTACAAATCCTCTGCTATTTTGATTAAAAGTTCAGGCTCAACATCTAAAATCAGCGCAAGTCCTGCAATAACGGCCTTAAGTAGCCTAACCTGTTCCTCGGCACTGGTTTCTATATCTCGTTCATGGTCAATGCTTTCAGCTTCAATACTCACGACGCCCTCCAAAACTTCTCTGTACCATCACTAAACAGATACCAATGGATACTTGTGCCTTCTTGTCTGATAGTAATCGTGTTGCCGCGCTGGCCTTTGTATCGAAGTTCTATAGTGCTAGTTACCTTAACCGAAGAGCCATCACCATTAGTCGTTATAATCTGATCATTCCATCCTGCATTAGAATCAAGCGTCACCGTCGAGCCATTTCTAATGTCACAAAAATCATTGTTAACCGCTGTATAGTTTGCCGTCACTATCTTAGAGTATAACTCGCGAACTTGAGTCGTCGGAATTAAGTCCTCGATCTGCTCTAATTCGCGTTTATGTGCCTGATACTCTGAACTAGCGCTACTGGTTTCAAATGACTCGCTATTAGTAACGTTGGTTATTGCATCACCAAAGCCTAGATTAACATTAATGTCTTGCTTCCATAAATTGTCGTAGCTAAACCAATTTATAAACTCTTGGTTGTTAGTTTCTAAGACAAACTTTGGAATAGGCTGCACATAAGGCGCTATCTTTTCAGCCAAGACCCATCTCCACGTCTGCATGTGCAGAAATTAACACCCAGTTGATTGCATCACTCATAGAAAACCTAAACATTCTGTTGTAAAAAGAGCCTAAACCTAGCCACTCTACATGATAAGTATAGTCTCCCTGTTCCCCTATATCAGCCCAGCGCTCACTAGACCATGTTCGCCCATTATCATCAGAATATTGCATCATCACCGTAGCTTGGACTGTAACTAAACTAGCCCCAGGCTCAATAACTAACTGCAAACTATTCATAAATAATTTATGCCCAGGGGGGCCTAGATCCTTGCTGCTAATGCTGATTGTATCGCGCTGCCTATGGATAACCAACCCATTATCAGTATAAGTATTCATGTCTATCTCGTAAATATTGCCGTTACGCCTATCTGATACTAGGTGCTTACCATAGACAAACTGATAGTCGCTAATAAGGTGTTGATCCTCTACCCCAAAAGCTAGGTTTGTCCATAGCTGCGATTGCTCATTAAAAAGCCATGTCTCATCGCCTGTTGGAAAGCTAAACAGGCAAAAATCTTGATTATCAAAACTAAAACAAACAGTGAAGCAATCACTCACATCCGAATACTTAGCGATAGCTTGCCCAATAGCCGGATTGCCGATTGCCTGTATTGTGATCCCGCTCATTCTTGAGGGCTGTTTATTATTGTCTAGGAAATAAATGTAGTTGTTGTTCGTAGACACTGAATATTTAGCGCTCGTGCCTACTTGCTGTACAGCGTTATTAACCCTTGCATAAGGGGGAGTGCCAGTGCCTATAAACGAGTTAGGCTCTATAGATTTAGCCCCAAACGCAAATATTTGCTGCCGATGGGCAACAACAGCCATCATCCCATCGGCTTTAGTATTAGCTTTTAAAATATTAGCGCTATTAACTGTTAAAGGCGTGTCAAGGTCAGCAAAGGCTAGGCCTGTCGTGCTTTCATAAATCACCCTGTCGTTAATGTATGCAGCTGTTGACGCTTTAGGTAGGTCGCCATCTTTGCCTAGGGTTAAAGTTGCACCGTTATAGGCGTAAGGTTTCCCATGCCCTGTCGTTATCACCAAATTGCCGGCAGTGTCCTCAACAAGAGTGCATCTAGTCGACCCTAAGATAGTGCCAATTAGAACGGCATCCCCCCTACGGTCAACACTGTAAAGTTCATCCCCTGATACTTTGTACAGGATGCCATTTAAAACGCCTAGCCCCCTATCAAAGCCATCTCCTGCGCTACCCCACTCCTTCAGCCCTGGAAATGGCTGCATACTGACCGCTTCATCGCCACCTTGATTAACCTCAACATAGAAATTACGGGTAACCTGCGCCCCGACCGGAAGCGATCGATTGGTATATGTCGGGCCAACTAAAGGGACGGGTATTTTAGCCATTATTAATATTGTACCGTTGCGATCCTGAGAGGGCTGCATCTAACGCCATCACAGGTAAATTAGAGTACTTGCTTTGTAATTCCGTGACCATTTGATCGCCTGCCTCAGAAAGACCTGGCGCTATTTGTCGGCGGTGCTTTACCATTAGCCGTAATGCCAAACTAAGCTCTATGGCTTCCTCATCTGCAACATCAACATAGACCGTATCTGAAGCCGCTAGAGTGGCCAGCCCTAAATCAATGCCAATGTTCGCCCAACGTGCAAACATGCGGTTTAGGCGGTTTAACGCATCTGTATTCACGCCCGACTCTAAAGATTGCCCTTCTGCCAGTATCCCCGCCATCTTTGCTGATGAATCAATCATGTTTTGCGCGGTTGTCATACGGTTAACCCTTCGCTAGTAGCCTTGGATGTCTTCTTGCCAGCTTTTGCCGCTTTTGGCGAATCAAACCAGCCTTTAGGGATCTTATCAGGGTCAAACAACTTGTTAACGACTTGACCATTCTCAAACTTATACATACACCACGGGTCTTTTGCCGCTACTGCTGAGTTGTCATGCCCACATTCTGTACAAACCATAATCTCTCCAAAATCGGGGCCGTTCTAGACCCCTTATTGCTTATGCAAATGGTGTTGCTAGCGTTCCTACGCCGTGGGTAGTTCCTGAAATACCCCACGTGGTAGAACTCAAAGCCACTGCTCGGATTGCAGACCCAACCAACCGGCCTGTTACATCGCTGTCCATATCAAGTGATACGGTAGATGAGATGGTAGCTACAAAACTATCACCACCCTCTGCCACTGCCGTTGATACAGCAGCAACACCGCCACCCATAAAAGTGGTCGACGCATCAGTATCGATTGAATGAGAGTTACTAGTGCCTGCAACTGTTGTTAAGAAATCAAAAACCATGCCTACCACTGGTGCTGGTAAGATATAAATTTGACCCGCTGCATCATCAAAGAGACATAAAGACCCTGATTCAGACGCAAGCAACTGTCGCGCAGTAGTACCACCCGCTAGACCGGAAATAACCTCAAGGTGACGCCCTGGCATTACTGCCCCCTCATCGGTGTTCGTTCCTATTTGTTCTAAAGCCATGATGACTTCTCCTTAGTTGTTAGCCCATCGGTGAGCAAGCTCAGGCCGGATTGCATTGAAGCCGTAGGTAATATCAAACCGGCTCACGAATCGAGAGTTAACAATATCAAACCCTCGGACAAATCGCATTGAAATGCCATCCATGACCTTGCGCCCTGCCATATCCATTCCACCAGGTACAGGAAGGTCAGCAGTTGCAAAAGCAAACGCATCTCTATGGAACCCTAGCGAGACATCATGAGCGGCCGCATTGCCACCAACTTTAGTAAGAGCTTGGTTATTAGCCGCGCCATTACTCACGTTCTGGTAAGGACCTGTTGCTATAATTTCAGGCGTAAACGTGATGGTTGTTGCACTTGCGCCAATAGCGGTGGTAACAACAAACTGCTGCAAGTTACCAGTATCCACCTTAGTTTCTGGATGCACCCGATTAACGCCTGCAACGGTAAAGACATCACCCGCTGTCATGGTGCCAGCACCCGTATCGATAGTAAGGCTTGCGCCTGTTTGAGCAGTTGCTGAGTCAGTCAGATAATCACCTGTGCCGTCATCAGTTCCAGTGGTGTGGCGAGGCATGTGAGTATTTTCAAAGAAACTATACCCAGAAGTCCGACCTATACCGCCTTCTCTAAAGTTAGCCCCGATAGTACTTTGAGGGTTGAACAAGCCTTTTAACGCATCATTCAAATCAAGATTATCAGAAGTATTTAAACAAGCCGTAACAGTGTTGTCTTGCGGCACAAGGTTATCGACAAGAAGCTTTCTACCATTACCGATTAACTTGTACGTCATGTCAGACGCTACGTTATTGACTTGATTGTAGACTTGCTTATAAACACTGTTGATCATGTCTGATTCAGCTTTAGCAGCTAGTACTGACATGGCAGGTTCAAGGTGTAGCTCGGAGAATGAATCAATATCCATCTGGAGCTCTTCATCAGTGAACTTCGCACCAACGTGCTTTCGACTGGTAATAGCTAGAGATGTGTTCTTCTCTACTGTGTCTTGTGCTGTTAATACTGCACCGTCTGTTACCTCATACTGAGCAGGTAAACGAATCCGCAGAGTGTCCCCAATCTGTGCACCCTTATTTGCAAAAGAACTATCGTAAGATCGGTTCACCCGACCAATAAAATTAAGTTTTGCATGTAAAACCCGTAGGGATTCTCGCAAAATCTTATCTGTGGTTAATAGCGTGTTAGCCATTTAAATCACCTATTGCGAATTTCTCGCATTAATTTGTGCATATCGTGCCTCTAGCCATTCTGCGTCGGTCATGTCGTCTTCATCCTTTGAGACCTTCTCCGCACTGCCTAGAGGCGTTATAGGATCAGGTGCGCCACTTACCAACTTGGGTTTTAGTGCGTCTACCTGAAACTCAATTTTGGTTAACTCGATAGCTTGCTGAATAGGTGGTAAGGCAAATATCTTTTCAGCCACGTCCAAATTTGATCCCAAGTGATAAGCAACCTCTGGCCCTTTATCCATGTCAAAGAGGCGCTCAGCCATATCGATAGACATAAATTGGTGCCCGTAAGCAACGTCCTCAAAGTCTTCAAAGTTACCTCGCTTCTCTGCTAAATTAGCATCAAAGCCAGCCTTTTTAGTCTTCAACTCCGCCTGCCTTGCGGTCTCTGTATTCGCTTGATCTCGTACTTGGTTCTCTGCTGATATCCTGTCGTAAGCTGCATTACTAGCCGTTTCAGCTACAAACTTGGCGTTCGCCTGCTGATACTTTGAATGATTATCAAAATCATCCTCATTAGGTGCAACTATTTCAGGCTCTTTAGTAACGGGTTTATTAGTTTCAAGCTGTTTAATTCTCTCCTCTAATGCTGCCGTTTCTTGCCTTGCCTCGTATTTCTCACGAGTTAACTGATTTATCCGCTCTTGAACCTTATTCACTTTCTTAGGCTCTATAGCGTCCACATTCTCTATTTCGGTTGTGGCGTCCGGTGCAGGTGACGATTCTGCAATAGGTGCGTCTTGAGTCACTTCTGATTCGGCTTCTTCACTCATTTAGATACGATCTCTCGAATTGTTCCTAGCGATCCCCACTAGTAGGGTTTAAAACAGTTTGGCCACCTTGCCTAGCTGGTCATGTGCGTATTGTCTAGCTACGGCAAACTGCCTCAATTTATCAACCTCATCCATCTTTGCTTGAGTGCAGATAAAGTAAACATCCTCACCCTTGCCTTTTATATAGTCGCCAAGCTTTGTCTGCTCATCGACTCGGTATTCATTTCCATCTATTAATATGTGCATAATTTCCCTTGAGTAACGTCTCCACGAATTTAACCTACTAACCCAGTAGTGGGGGCCTGTTGTGGTGCAGGCGCACTTTGTATCAAGCCTACTATCTCAGCCAGTGCTTGATTCATTAACTGTTGATTGCCCTGGTCTCTAGCTAACTCAGCTAAGGCTACAGCGTTCTCAACGTCATTCTGTTCTGCTTCAGTCAAACCTTTAACAGCTGATGCTTTCTTATTCGCTGTATCGGCCTCTATATTGCCTATTTTAGCCTGTTTTTCGGCCATTTCCAATTGTATAGCGGCTTGCTGTATCTGTTGCTGTTGCTGGGCTTGCTGTTGTTGTTGTTGCATTGCTCTGATTCTTCCTCGGTAGGCTCAGCAATACCAGGCGGTAACAGCTTTCTAAGACGTTCAGCTATCTCATCAGCACCCGGCCAATCAAGGTTTTTAGCTACCAGGTCGCCAGAGACCTCAAGTATTTGAGGAAAGACCCTAGCCAGCTCAACCATACTACTAGCGGCCTCAATCCGTCTGGTACGATAGGACGGGCCAACACCGACTCTTACATCGTATTTACCGCGTGTCAGATCGTTTTGGATCCGCATACCATCTGGGGTTAACATAGGCCGGTTTATCTCTACAAACTTAATAGAATCGTCCTCCCCCCTTAATCTAATCATTCTCTGTGTGTCATAGTATTTAGGGATTAAATCTAATATCACCCTCCCAGTGTGCTCAACAGCAGACGCTAGGTTAGCCATAAATAAAGACGTTCCTAGATCGGCCTCTTGTTGTAGCGCAATGACCGCCTTACCTGAGCGTTGTTCTGGTAGCTGCCCCGTGCTAGCTTCAAATACGCCCGTAGCCTGTTGGATATCTTGAGCGCTTATCTGAGCTTGCTGTAACAGTCCTGACTGCATTGAAGGTGGCGCTATTCGTTGTGGCGGTGGAGCTTTGGCATCAGGGTTGTATGGTAAATAAGGCAGATTCTTTTGATTCGCTTGGTTCCAAAACTCTTCATAGCCTTTGATTTGATCTTTAGTCACTAAATAAGGCGCTTTGGGTTGCAGTGCTATTGTCTCAGCAGCTGCACTATTCCAATAGTTGTACATCCGTTGAGGATCTTTAGCCGGCCTTACTATGCCTCTGTACTCAGTTTTGCCCTCGATATTCTCCTCAACCCCGTAAACTGGGATACCAGGGAAATACTTACCAGGCCAAATAGTGTGCTCTAATATGTCAAACGCCGATAGTTTGTACCAATGGATTTCATCAATCTCAACCTCTCTGGTCTTGACCGGCTCAATACCTTGCTCTCTATACCCTTGAACGTCTTGTTGAGTGATCTCATCGGTTGGGATAACCACACCGTTAGATAATTGGGTTAATTCGCGCTTCTTCTTCTTCTTAACAAAGTATTCACCAATCCTAACTGAATCAGCCGAATACCAGCGTTCCATCGACTCACCAACACTAGGGCTTGGCGTAGAGCTAGGAACATCTTTCCCGTAAAGCATCTTAAACTTATCAGCGCTCATGGTTTCAGACTTGATACAAAACCGTCCATCTTGTTTTTGTGGCTCTGTCGCATCAGGGTCAAAGTACCAAGTAAAAGGATTACGCTCACGCTGTATAACAATGTCCTGGGTGAATATATCATCGGTATTCTCTACCGTGTTAACCCGCCAAACGCCGTATCCCATCTTCACCTGGAAGTTAGCGGCTGTCATATAAGCCCCAGCTTGGGCTTTTGACGTTTGCTCAATCTGCCTTGTAAGATCCTCTAGTACTGATGCTGTTTCCTTATCTGCTCCATCATCAATGGGGTCCACTTTAATAGAAGGCATGTTCTGTCTAATGCCCCCAGTGACCTTTCTAATAGACTGCCCGATGTGATCTAGGGTGAGCATTGGACGCCCTTCTCTGTCGTTCTTCACATCCTCATCCCACTGGTCCAAGGCAGCGAATTTAAGATCATCTACCATATCAGCTCTATTCTCAGACTCAGCGGTAAACGCTAGATCAAAGTCAGCCATAAATTGCTTAATGATTTTATCTTTCTCAGCCTGCGAGAATGTGCTTAGTTTCTTTTCAGGCATTCATCCAGCCCCCAGAAGATACGGGTATTGATAGTTTCGACCCCTGACTCACTGGCTCAGCAAATGTCAACGCTAAGGCATCTCCGATATCAGGGCTAAATCCATATTCTTTTTTAATCTTCTCTTTCTTCCACAACACTATTCTATCCATTGAATCCCTATCATAAGGGCTAGCGCAAAGGTCTGCCTGTATCTCGTCATCATCTGGTATCTCTACATCTAGATTCTCGTCAGCTAACCATAAATTCATTTCGCCCCACATCTCACCGCGCTTGTTCTTGTACTTATCCGCATCTAGAGGGCTTGATCCAAATGCTACAGCTTTAACGTTGTCATACCCCAGCTCATGTAATCGATCTACCAAGTCACTACCACCACCAGCATCTATAAACATCATGTCGGGCTTCTTGTTAGCTGTTGGGCAGGCAGTATCTAGAACCTTCTTGCACTTCTGTACAGCCTTTCCTAATGAGTTAACCGCCTCGCCTGTCCATGATTTTGCATCGTAGGCTTTCCTGCCCTGCCGCTTAATGATTGAGAATCTATCCCCCCCTCTGCTTGGGTCCACGCCAACAATGTAAGAGCCGTTACCATTGACCTCTGACTTTCTAGCCTTAACTACGTTATCTGCACCAATCAATCCAGACTCACCTGATAGTTGAAAGGCTTCCGCTGCATTCATTGGATACTCTTGTTTAAACGACCGTTCACCATCGGTGCCGTCTGCTGACAAGTCGGCTATCTTTGTGCGTCTCCAATAAATCTGATCGGTTGTAATATCATACTGTTCAGCTAGTTCAGACTCTTCTACCGTTGCTCTAAATTCTTTAGGTGGTGTTTTTGAATACTCTTCTTGCCAAAACCAGGGAACGAATACAGGAATAAAATCATTCTCCCCCCTCTCTGCAGCTTTCCATTGTTGGTGAAAGAAGTTGCCAACCCCATTAGCTGTTGACTCGTATATTACCTCTGTTCCATCAGCATCAGGGACCGTTTGTAGTATCCCTTTAGCGTGTTCACTTGCGTTGGGCCAGAATGCTACCTCAGACCCATGAAAGTATTGATTCGTTTGGCTTCGACCTACCGACTTATTACCTGCCGTGCCTATTTGATAGCCTGAGTCTAAAAGGTTAAACAGGAGCTCTTTAGCATTGGCAGCGCTTGTACTTGGCTTAACAAACTTAGGTAGATGTTCAAAGTAACGTTTAGCCATGTTAAACAGGTTTTGTGAGGCGTCATCTTCATGCGTAAGTATATAAGCTCTTACCCCTTTCTCGTGGGTTGTTCTCCACATAAAACGGCCTTCAATGTAAGTGCTTGCCCCTTGTTGCCTGCCTTTTAATATTATGGCTCTTACTTTACCTGTCGTATCCTTTTGCTCTTCTAGCTTTTGATGGATGAACAGTTGGGCTTTATTTAATTGAAGCGGCTTCAACCCTTTGTCTTTAGTTCTAATGAATAAGCAATTACGGGCATAGAATGCAAAGTCACTCTTTAGCCTTTTACGCTTTTGTAGTTCTAGCTCATTCATTTAATGACTCTAACCATTGTTCGTGTGTTTGGGTTGTTACTTGTGCGATTAGGTTTAAATCTGAAGGTTCTTTATCGTCTGGCAAGTACTTGTTAATTAACTTTAATTTAGTGTCGATAACCTTTGAAAGCCTTGTTATTTCTAAATTGTCTAATTCTTCATCAAGGTCTCTTAGTTTATCAAGCAAAACAATAACGTGCTCTACATGCTTTTGGTTAGAAAGCTGCTCCCTTAAAGCATCCCGCCGCATTTGTCGGTTATGCGCTGCCACTGATACTCCTGTCTTAGGCATTACTTTCCAGCCTCTAACCTAGTCACTAGTTTTGTACCATATGAACAGCGCCGACAGTATAGGTTATTGAATCACCGTCCCCATGGGTTGCTGTTATTCTGTATTCACTTGGTAGCATTTCATTTGCCGCTATATTTGCCGCCGCGATAATGTTCATCCCTATTTGTATTGTGGTAGTCCCAGTGGCGGTTATTGCAGCGCTGTCGATAATATTGTAAAACGTCCCTGATAAAGGGTCTTTGCCCTCTATTGAAAACACCACACTCGGGGTAGAGGTCACTGCAGTACAATCAATGGTGAATATACTTGAGATAACTTCCTCTGCACTTAGTACCGAACTGACAATGGTTGCAGTCCTTGCGGCGCTTGTGAATAGAGTCTGGGGCTGTCTGCGAATTGTCATTGGTTTCTGACCTCGATTTTAAATGATCGCTCAAATGTTCTTGGGGTTGCGTTAGTCGTCACTATTAGCAGTTTAACCGTTGCTATGGTTCCATCCGTTCCTGCACTAGTCCAAACTGTTACTACGTTGCCACTATTGGAGCTTGAGTCTATTGTAATGTTTGTCCCTGTTGCCGTTATGGTGCTAATAGCATCGACTTGAAGCATAGGACCAAAATCAATCGTATAATCCACTACATCACTGGGGTCTTTTGCATCATCCCCTTTAAAGATTAAGTCTCTATGCCATTTTACAGTCATGGGTCAACCTTTCGCCTATTGGGTGGCATAATTATAGATCTATTTTCGTTTGGCATATACAGCGATCTATTTTGAGAGGGCATTGTGATTATATTTTCACCTCTCATTCTTGTTTCTCTGACCGTTGATGCGGTGCCACCCATCCCTAAATTGGTTATTATCGTTAATAATGGCATTAGTCTGCAACTTTAGTGAGCGTTTCTAGCTCTTCTTTTAACTTTTTAACCTCAGCTTTTATCAGGTCTCTTTCTGCTCTAGTAGCGTTCAACTCAACCTCTTTCATCCCTAAAAGCTTGTAAATGTAATCGATGCTCATTAGCCTTGACCCTGAAACCCTGAAATAGTGATATGCATGGTTGTTATTGCAGCGCTTACATCGACAAATAGCGCCGTATTAGCTGTTGGTTGCTTCCAAGGAGGGTCAAACCTGTGTACCACGCCCCCTGTTGCTGGTGCAGGGAATACCGCTGAAATACTGCCCCCTGACCCGTCTAATAGTGTAACAAATCCATTGGTTGATGCGTGAGCATTGTGAACAATAATGCTAGTGACGTAATTATGCACCCCTGCACCGCCCGCATCTAGACCGGTAACAGCATCCTCAGCCCCGTCAGTATTTCCTATGTAGAATTCTACTTGCTCTTGAGCTGTACAGTAAGACCTTGTAATTATTGCGCCTTGTAGGTCAGTGGCAATATAAGAAGCATCCGCCTCTGCCACCTCAGTTAACGCCTCAATTGCCGCTGTAGCTCTTGACCCTATTAGAACAGGGTTTCCCGCTGCCGCTGCATCATGTGCGACATCACCCACCATCTCTTGAGTATTAGTTGATGCCTGTGCTGTATTTTGAGTAGCGAATGTACCAGCATTAATCACGCTACCTATTACGGCAGTTGAGGCCATCAACTCTACCATTTGGCCTGCAGTAGAATTTAATAGTACTGCCCCAGCATCGTTATCCGTTAGCGCTGTTGGTGTGCCGCTTTGGAATACGCCGCCTTGCACATTTACTTTAGAAGATCCTAGCGTGAAAGCTGCACTGTCTGCAAATACAGGATCATCAATCAACTGTAGAGCAGTAAGCGCCGCCCCTGAAATTGTTGAGTCAATTGTATTGGTAATATCAGTAACCGCTGTAACAGTCGTCACCGTGTCGATCGTGCCGCTAGCTGGGTTTGCTGTTACTGTGCCATCAACTGTTATTGAATTGCCGCCATCATGAATGTGTACGGCCCCATCCGTTTCCATTGCAATAGCGCCAGCATCATTTGCGTTCACAGATTGAGTTCCAGCAAAACCCATCATCATCACGCCTGAATGAGTGCCGAGGGTAAAGGCTGCATCATCTACATGGACAATATTATCTATTAACTGGAGAGCTGTTAGTGCTGCGCCATCCTCTTGTACAACAAACGTCCCTGCATTGGTTACAGCGTGAGCGTTTACGGTGAGAGTCGCCGCCGAAACATCCATCGCCGCGCCTTCCTGAATGTATAAAGCACCAGAAGCATTAACCTGGAATGGCGCTATCTCGTTATCAGTACCAGCTAAAGCAGCAAGCGTATCATTTCTGACCGCTCCAATCACATTGCCCTTAGTCGTTGTCTCTGTATAAGTAGTGGTCCCTAATGTCGCCACCGCATCATCTAGCAGCTGTAATGCTGTTAAAGCCGCGCCATCCTCTTGGACAACGAATGTACCAGCGTTTGTCACTGCATGAGCATTAACGGTTAATGTTGCAGCAGATACGTCTAAAGCTGCCCCTTCTTGAATATACAAAGCGCCGGTAGCATTGACTTGAAATGGAGCGTAATCACCATCAGTACCCGCTAAGGCCGCTAGAGTGTCGTTTCTAACCGCTAGAGACATTACCCCTATATCACCCGACCCGTGTACCGCATCCTCTGCCTTTGCAAGATCTCCTGCTGCCCCTGTAGCCGCGCCAATCGTTACCTCGCCAATAGTTGCTGTTCCTGCCAAAATATCAACAGGAAGCCCTACGCTTGATGTAACCCTTGTTTGAGTGTTATCAGCACCAAAAGAGACCTTTACATATTGCCAATGAGCGGACCCATCGTCATCAGTTTTAACTGTTGCGCCGCCGCTTCCAGTCGAAAGCTCTATGTTATCGGCCACTTTTTAACCTCCTACCCAGTACCTAATAATAATAAATGCCCACTACCTAATCCTGATGAGACTGCATCAACCGTAAAATTGGGTGTAGCCGTTATTGCTCCAAACCCTATGACCAATACATCAGTAGGGATAGTGCCCGTTATAATCTCTTGAGCTGAAACGTCATACCCTGATTGAGCTGCTACTGTCCATGTTGCGATTGTTGAGCTTGTTCTCACAACTTCTGATGTTAGCGCTTTGTCTCTTACTTCATTATTCCAGCCATTTGTAGGGCTACTTGCAGCGTCAAACCCGTCTATTAACGCTTGGGTATCTGCTGTTGATCCTATCGGTCCTGTTCCAGCTGCCTTAAAAGTATCGTTATGCAGTGTTACAATTATAGTCTTACTGCCGGTAGTTATATCGTCTTCATCAATTGTGTCTAACGCTGTTCCTGTAAGAACGGCGGAAAACATATTTATTTTTAATATGCTTCTTAACCGCTTAACTCTCGCGTAATCTGTCGGCCTTCTGTATGTATGCGTTGCCAAAACTTAATGCTCTTCCCAGCAAACCCAGCCAGAAACAGTCATTGCTATGGCGGTGTTGCAAACTAAAGCAAATCCTTGGCTGTCTACGGATTTAGGTCTCATTTCTGGCGTCCAAATATGACCGACCGGCCCTAATTGTTCCCATTGATAACCCATTAAAACCCCGTCTGGCGTGCCAGGTGTTTCAACGTCAGTCACCATTGAGGAATCAATTGTTCCTGAATCCTCATCTGAGGCTTGCTCTGTAACCGCTGAACCGCCTGTACCGGCAGTAGTCACCCTCTGCAATGATACAGAGCATAAAGCCGCCGCCACTGCCGCGCTTGTCAGCTCCCAGCCATGCAAAGAAATCCGTTTATTAGTCCCTGCAAGCAAGTTCCAAATATCCTGAGTTGCATCGGAGGAAATGCTTACACCACTCAGTGCGCCATATACGATTCTGCCCATAATTACATCCCCAGTATTGGTTGCCTGTTTTTAAATTTTGTGAATTCTTGAATCTCTAAAGGATACGTGGCTCCACCTGCCTCTTTAAGCTCTACAGCAAACCCTACAAAATAGGTATTCCCTGATGAAACTGAAGCAGAAGGGCTAGCATCACCCGAAGCATCATAATCCATAGATGTATCTAACTGGTCTACGCTAGTACCGTTTATCTCAGTACCTTCGGGAATTACAGTATTACCGAAGACCGACCAGCCGCCCACCGTTAATGCTGTTGCATCCGTAAGAGTAAGCGTAAGGCTTGATGCATACCCGCCGCCTTGATCATTTTGTAATAAAGCATTAGCAACAGTGCCCGATACATCAACACTTGAAATACTAGTCACCTGTAACGTCATCCCTACGGTGGTCCCATGCGCTGCTGTCACTACACCCGAGCTGGGGCTACTACCTACCGCTGCGCCAAAAAATACCCCATGCTGAAGAGTCGCGGTTTCTATATCCCCTATTCTAGCCCATGATATCCCATCATCTTGCCCTGACATTGTAGGCTCGGTAGAGTTGCCATCTTCTATAGCCACATATGCTAATAAAAAATCATCCGCATCTGGGGTGAACGACGCCACACTTATATCTGAGTTAGACGAATAATTTCTTGTGGCTGTCCCTCGATCAACCGGCGTTCCAAGTGCCATCGATTGCCCCCCAAAACGTCAAAGTTTCATCATAATATGATCTTAACTCAGCCAGCCTATAATCTATTTTTGGCACATCTTGCCATGAGTTTAATTCGGGTAATGTACCGCCTACATACTTTGTCCAGTGCGTTCGAACATCCTCAAAGCGGTGAGCTATGTTCGCTACTATTTGCCCATCATGTTTAGCTATATCTAGTTGAGGTGCCCAATGGTCATCGTTATTGCCCGATAGAACATGATCGATAAACCGGTTCCAATCCTCTTGCTTTAACCGTACCGCTATCTCTTCAGTCGTGCCGCCCTTTGCTATCTCTTCTGCTAGCTTGTCATCGTAAAACTTCTTTCTATCGCCTGAAAAGTGATGCTCATTACCCCCCACTCTGCCTTCTAATCTGCCACCATCAGCGAGGATAACGCCAGCAGGTACAAATTCATGGTAACGAGTGTTATTCAGTGTAAGCCACCAAAAATGGTTAAACGCACTGGCTAATCGTGTAAGCGGATGGCGTACAAACATAACGCGTTTTGGCAACAGTAATGCTTCAGCAACTCTAATCTCCTGGTGTGGCACCTGATTTATAGCTGATCGCATGGACATCGAGCCTACTTTTGAGACTACTTGAATACAAGTATCTGTGGAGACCTTTAAATAAACTGCCACGTTATGCCGCCACCTCTCTAGAATTAATCGTTGTTCTTTGACTTAATCGGAGTAGTACAAACCTGATACGTTACGCTCACAGTTAGATTAACAAACACAACAACAAGCGCTATATATGCAATACATAATATCACAATTCTTAATATTAGGTCTTCTAGCAAGTCCGTAACGTAGTCAGTCATAAAAAAGGCGAGCACCCGACGCTAGGGAAGGTTGCGAAGGGCGCTCTAAGGCTTGCGAAAAAAGAAAGACACTATACATATGATGGCAATTATAGCTTGAAGATGGCCGTCTTGCTCATTAGATGACCCTATTAACAAGACAAATATTGCTGCATAAGCGACAACTGTAGATGGTGATATGAGGTTTTTAAGGGTGAAGGCATTTAAAATGTAGGCAATAGATCGTGTTGATTTAGGACTCAATCTGTCCACCAGTCACCTGTTATCATCATTTTTTGTAGACGTTTTGATCTGTTTCCTACTTGATTAAACCAGCGTGAATTTTCCATTTCAATAGCGGCCTTGTCAAAATCTCGGACCTCCATCGCCGCCAGCATCCGCCTAAATTTTAACAGACCGCTTAGCCCTAGATTGTAAGCCATGTCAATAAGAACTGCGCGTCGAACGCCTGACAATTCTATCCAGAAATCAATATTGTGTAGCTGTGTGGTTAGTGATCTGACTCGATTATCCAGCATGTAATCGGCTTCTTCTTCAGTTATGCCAGCATCAAGATTAATGCCATAACCGATAGTGAGCTCACCAGCAGTACATCGATAGGGCTTTAATTCTAGGCCCTCATGTAATTTGATTAATTCGTGGGCTTTCATCTGTTGCTTATAATTCGTTCAAGGTTTTGTGCGTGTTTATCGAAAAGCTCTTTAAGGTCCATACGGCTCTGTTCGTGCATTTTTTCTAAATAAGCTAACCGTCTACTGGTTTCTCTTCGATCGCTGTCTATGCGCTCTTTGTGCTGCCTCTCGTTGCGTTCTACTGTCTCGCCGAGCGCCGTTAGTGCCATGCTGAATTTCTCATTAGACTTAGCTAAGTTGATCTTGTTATATTGGCTAGATTTCTCTAAATAGTCAATTCTCCCGATGTTACGAACACCGACCCAAGCTGCAAAAGAGCCTAAAAGGCCAATGACTAGAGCAAGGACTGCTGATAAAGCCTGGACTACTGAACTGTTAGAGATTGAATCAGGCATACTACTATCCATGAAGTGGGCGTTAGGGATAGGCTATAGTTTATCACTTAATAATATTTAATCAATATGACCGTTTTATGCTATTTGGCCATATGGCCTTAATATATTACTTTACCATCAATTCACGTATCGACTGTTCAAAGCAGTTTGATTGAATCTTTAATGTATTTATTAACCTAGTTAGATGTTTGTTTTCGTTAATCTTCTTAGTTAATAAACTGTTTACTAGATCACAACTAATTGCACTAGCCTCGCTTTCAATCATAATCTGTTTAAATTGCTTATCTAATATCTCAAACTCTTTTTTATTTATCGTCGCTTTATGTGAATTGATAAACCTATTCCTTAACTCATCAATGTTCAAATTTCCTCCTGTTTAAGTCTTCGCTTTTTGATTAGAGCCGTTAGTTTAGACGTTAGTATTGAAAATTCCTGTTTCAACTTCACAGTTTGGTTAAGAAGATCGATCGCCTCTTCTTGTGATATAGGTAAGCCATTATAGAAAATAGCGGCTTTGCCTTTGTAGATTCCGTGGGTGTAGCTATTCACCTGTTGACCCAAATCCGTTAACGCCTCGCGTGGTGCTGTCTAAGTCGCCCACCTCCATGCATTGGTTCATACAAGGGACAACAATTAATTGAGCAATTCTCTCTCCAGGGTGTATGTCAAATGGCATAGCAGTGTGCTTTGTTAGAAGAACAATAAGCTCCCCTCTGTAATCGCTATCAATAACGCCACCTAACACGTTAATACCCCACTTAGCCGCAAGCCCAGACCTTGGTTTGATTAACCCTAAATACCCATCTGGAATGGCGCAAGCTAACCCCGTCATGACCTTAGTAACTTCGCCTCCCCATACAGACGTTTCCTCAACACAATGCAAATCAAAACCAGCAGCACCATCGGTTTGAACTTTTGGTATAATCGCTAAGTCATTTAATTTTTTAAATAGAATCACCCCCTGTCCCCCAAAGAACCTTTTGATCCAATCGATACAGTAACTTTTCCTTCAATAAATACGTTGACTTGCCTTTGCCACTAACGCTCTGCCCAGTAGGTTCGTAGGTTAAAATAATCTCAACTTCCCCCACTGATATTGCCGGTGAAGTAGCGCATATGTCGATCCTTACATCTCTTAAGTCAATCATTCATATAACCCCCTATAGCATCCCTTTAACTTTGATTTTGTAACGTGCTTTGATTTCTTTAATATCATCTATCGTGTAATTATTCAGATCGTGAGGCCCTTCCAGCCATTCAACTTGATCTAATCCGATTTTTTTAATAAGCCCAATTCGGTAATCAATGGCGTTTCCTGATTTAAAGCAGTTGCACTGCTCACATTGTAGGTGAACGTTGTCTTCACAGAATCTAAGTTCTGGACACGCTCCAACACTTCTATAATGTCCTGCGTTAATCTTGCACCCAGTGGAGCGCCCACAACTAATACATGAATTTCCCTCATCCCTCTTCCTTATATATTTGTTGAATTCTTGTTGAGCCTCTTGAAGCCATTTTCCTTTTGTTTTAATTTTCTCTTTCATCTCCTTGTGCTTCTTCTTGTCCTCTTTGGCTCTTGCTTTTTGTGCCAGTAATATCGCGCATAATGGGCTGCAAGCTATTTGAGTGCTGCTGTAAGGGTTTTCTATTTTGCTCTTACACTCTTTGCACTTTTTAGCCATCCTTAGTTAATCCCCTTGTTATTCGTTAAGCCAAACTAACTTCTCATATACCCTATCTTGACGTGGCTCAGTTATTTTTATAATTTCAGTTTCATTTTTGAATCTAGCCAGCAAGCGATGAAGCTCTTTGTTTAAATCCTGGCTAAATTCGCCGCTCATCCCATATGAGCCGCCCATGTCCCAATACCCCGACATATTCCCCTAGCTCAGATCCCTCTAAGTCTGCATATGTGCAAAGCTCATCCATTTCCTCACCATTAAACTCTGTCATCTCTCCACCTTAATCCAGATTTTTTGCATGTCTACATCTTTCCTTATGTCAGCTCTCGCCAAACCGCTAACAATGCGCCCCAGGGATTCTATTAACTCTAATGCCTTCATTTCCCCTCCTTAATACAAAGATCTCTCTCCATGTTGTCTAGATCATCTTTAGTTATCTCTACCTCAAACTCTGTCAGAATATCAAAGTGAACAGAGCCCCAAAGGGTGAACTCCCCGCGCCAGTCGATTGAGTACACTTCTAACATATCAGGGTCGTCTTTATGATTTCTAATTTTTACACTCATTTCATTTCTTCCCTTGAGGGCCATGGCACGTAAATGCCGAACCTCTCTGCTATGTATTTATTAATGACATCGTATATCTCGCCATAATCCTGGCGTTTAGGTTTTGTCGTGCTTTGCTCATCAGTCATCGCTAGTTGAACGGGACGCCACATTAATTCTTTAATTAAAATCTTATTCCATGGAACACTAACGCCTTTGCTCAACACTAGATCCATATCTAGCCCTTTCTCGTTTAGCTCTGATGCTAACAGTTCACAGTATTTATGCATTGATGCGTTTTGCGTGTTCGTGCGCTGCTTGCCTGTTTTTATAGTGAATGCAACGTGTTTGTGTTCATCGTAAATCTTTTCAACGTGCTCTAAAAACTTAGCTTTAGAATGATCACTGTTAACTAGCCACTCATCCCCCATAGGACACCTGCATCCAGCCATTGCTAAATTTAATTAAGTCGGTGTCTATATCAACATCATAAACGCCTGTAAAATAATATTTTAAGAACTCTCTAATCGCTTTCTCTTCTGCAAACCCGTAATCATGAGAGCTAACTTTCCAAAGCCCTTTGTTGCATCTGATAACCCTTGTATAGCTCACGTTTCTACTAGTTGTGTTTTTCTCAAATGATTCTAATATATCGTTATGTAGATTATCCATATCACCACCTCTTGAGTAGCCATTCCTGACTAGTTTTTAATGTCCTTGTGGGGAGACTAGTTACTACATTGTTTTCCCTCTCTTCCTCACACACAAAACAATTTTCCTTGCGTTTACCGTTAAGCCGAAAACCGAAGTCTTTCTTAGGGTCTTTCCTTTCTTTACACCGCATACATTTAGCTAGCACTAGAACCTCCTCGCCAGCCAGTTCTGATTAAACTCAACATCCCCTACCAGTTCAGAGGTATACGCTTTTTTCGGTCTGTAGCTAGAACAACCCCTGCATGTCATTTTCACTCTACCGCTTTCACACAAATCAAACTCAGCCCTATTTTTAGGCCCACAAATTCTGCAATATCTAACGCCTATATTTCTCATCCTGAGAATATCACGTAGCCAGCGGCGCAAACTAAAACGAGACAAGCGATTGAAAATAAAAACAGCTCTGTATCATTCATTATTCTTCCCACTCTATTGTTGCAATTGCGATTGAGGCTGCATTATTTAGAACTAGGTTTTTATTATGAAACATGTTCGGAGAAAGATATTTATCCCCGTTACCTCTCGTTAATATATTAGCGTATTTTGTTATTGTTTTAGGCTTAAAGAAAATATCTCTACAGTCGGTCCCTAAATCTCTGCAATAACACCCGATATCATTCCATTGACTAGCTTCGGAGTCGCTCCCTATGAATCCAACAACAGGATAATGACCTGGCCCATCAGTACATATAATTCTCACGCTATCCATTCCGCCGGTCACAACCTCGACACCTTGACTCCACTCTTTCGAATTAAACTGTTTCATTTCTAGACGCCTGCATTAATTTAGCTGTTAAGTCTTCTTTCCGCTCTTTCGCTTGTTTGATAATGTTGGTGTTTCCTTCCGTAGCACCATAACCACCAAACTGTTTAATAATGTTATCGCACTCGTGTATGCCGCACCTTAGATCTATCACCTCTTTGCTGACTGGCGGTGGTCTATCCATCTCAAACTCATCAGATACAATTAGCTTAGTATCCCATCGACCATCGTTAAACCACTTATTAAAATAAGGTGGAGTACTCCCTTTTGCTTCAAGCGCTGGCCTTTCTTTTTCTGCGTGTTCTCTAGCTGAAGCGTAAGCCATTTTTGCGTCATTTTTATTTTTAATCTGGTCGAGGAAAGCGTCCCCTGCTTGCTTCTTGCCGCCTTTAGTGCCTGTGGATATTCCTACGTTCCATACCGTCCATATTGCATCAAACCAGGCCAGCCTGTGGTCAGTTATATAGCGTCCCTTAGCTGTTTGAAACCCTTCCTTAGAATCCTTGGCGAACTTTGGGAAAAGCGCCTCAATGCTATCGTAGGCCGTTACAGCGTCGCTTATAGCCTCTGCCGGAAGTGTCTTTGTCCTCTGTATAACAAAGTTTTGAATGAAGGTTTTCTTATCCATCGCCAGAGCCATCGCCATAGCCATCGCCATCGCCAGAGCCAGAGCCATCGCCATAGCCATAGCAATCGCCAGAGCCATCGCCATAGCCAGAGCCAGAGCCATCGCCATAGCCATAGCCATCGCCAGAGCCATCGCCAGAGCCATAGCCAGAGCCAGAGCCAGAGCCATCGCCATAGCCATAGCCAGAGCCAGAGCCAGAGCCATAGCCATCGCCATCGCCATAGCCATAGCCATAGCCAGAGCCATCGCCAGAGCCATCGCCATCGCCATCGCCATCGCCATAGCCATAGCCATAGCCATAATTAATTTTGATGGTTTTCTTTAGCATTTCTAATAGACCTCTCTGCTGTTTCAGCACAAACAGTTAGTGAATAATCTTCGGATATCATTTTCAATGATGCGCCACTTATTTTTGAATCATTTGATAACCCGCTATCGGCAACACCCTCGTACCAACTTTTGTTTTTATTTAATGGCTTGTGGTAATAAATCCTTCTGGCGTCCTCTAAAACAACACCAGTTTCATCAGCTCTTAAAACTTTCCCAGCGTTAATTCCTTCATTTCTTGATCTGCAAATTACATACAAACCTATAAATTCACTTCTTATGTTTTCGCTTGCTTGACTGTTTCCGAATAAGCTTGATAGCTCTTTAGCTTGCCCTATCGTTAAATCGTTTATATTCATATTGTTTATCCTTTTAGTTTGAATTGATAGCTTAGTCTAATACTGGCAATTAATCAACTGTTAAATACTTTTAAAAACTCTTCTAACTCTTCGCCGTTTAGATATTCAACTCTGACAATGTCTGATTTGTTATATTCTGAACTCTTGCCAAACTTACCAATTTCTGACCTTTCATCACTAGCAAAGCATTTCCAGATTGCTATCCTTTCCTCAACCATCCCGAAAGATTCGAACATTTCAGAAACTTGTTGTAGATCACCGCAATCAAAAGCCTCCTTTATATTGAAAAACACCTTTCTTAATTTATTCGGCAATGAATCTGGGTTTCTCCCTGGATTCCAATTTCCGCTTTTCCCTTTTGGCTTTTCGTCGTCAAAATTTATACCTTCCTCATTGTCTGTATTCAACATATGAATGGCTGAATCAAGTCGATCGACTTTAGGCCAGTAGCTTGACGCTCTCTTAACTACGGTCTTTCTAATCATTTGTTCTGG
>JAESTG010000160.1 GCA_016763715.1 Flavobacteriaceae bacterium | reverse complement strand
TCACGGACTTAAAAAAACGTTACCCTTTTTGGCAACAAACTGAGGATTTTGTTATTAATCTCAATGCCTTAAACGAACAAGAGGCGACTTCTTTTGACAAAGATGAGTTAGTGAAATTTAGAGGTTTTGAAAAATACCTAAGTAGAAGCTTTGTAAGCATTCGGGGATTAGCATGCTGGGCTTACGGGAATAATTTTTTGTATGCCATTGGTGACAGTGCTTCGATTTTATTGATTTTCGCATTTCCGATTCTTTCCAAATACCAAGTAGTGTAATCCATGACATTAATTTGTAAATGTCTACAGGTGTTAAATACTGAATAAAATATTCCAATATTGGTTGCTGCTGCACTATTTCCTGCAAATAAATAGTTTTTTCTTCCCAGAGCCAGTGGTCGGATACAGTTTTCTATAAAGTTGGTATCCATTTCTATTTCACCATCACTAACAAAGGTGGTAAGTCTTGTCCATCTTCTTCTGGTGTACATGATTGCCTTGCCTAGTAAACTTTTCGGCAATATTGTTACTGGTGGGTTATGGATAAACTCTCGGAGTTCTTCAATTTCATCTTCCATCACCTTTCGTTCTTCGCTGCGATAGGCGTAAAACAATTCCGGAGTATCAAAGTCATTTCTCTTTTCATTAATACGCGGCTCTATAGCATAGATTTTTTGATATAATAACATCACCTTACTGGCACTCTTCTTATCATTGGAGAGTGCTGCTTCAAATTTTCGCCTTGCATGTGCATTACAGTTACTTAAATCTATATCATTGCTTTGGTCACTTATTGTTTCATATACTTGATATCCGTCACTTTGCAATTTCCCTTTGTAAGAGTCCAAGATAGCAGTGGGTGCTTCTTTACTTCTGCCTTTATGATATATAAAATTAACACACCGTATAGCAGGAGAATAAATCACCCACATGTAACCAAGGTGCGATTTTCCTTTTTTTGTGTTCAACACCTTGATGGTTGATTCATCCATCTGTATATAGCCTGTAGATAGGATTTGTTGTCGGATATAATCAGCCATTGGTGAAAATAATTCGGCGACCTTATGTGTCCAGCCATTCATGGTCGAAGGAGGAATCACTACGCCGTCTCTTTTAAATATCTTTTGCATCCTGTACTCTGGCAGGTGATCTACAAACTTGGATACCGGGATGTAAGCTAATAAGGATATGTCTGCCTCGCATTTTGGAATTGGTTCACAAGGTTGGTCGCCTACTACTATCTCTCCGCTTTCTTGCTTTTTATATTTTGGGGTAATCAGCTTTTTGATAAAGAACTCTCCGGGCTTGTAGGCTAATTTTTCTCTTTTCAAATGACCGATAAGCAAATCTCCATCACTATGAGGGGTCTCAATCAATTGTTCTTCTACTCGAAGGTGGCTACAGTTTTTTAATAGACTTCTGCCTGGATGATTTTTATTAATCTTGCGGGTATGTGCGGCTACAGTTTTCTCCTCCAGTTGTGGGTCTTCTACTTCTTCCTCATTACCAAACAGATTGAGCTGAGTGTCTTCATATACAAATCGTTCACTCTTGCGTCCAAAGATCATGCGCTGTAGTTGAGCTAGCTGATCTTGTAGGATCAAAATCTGTTCTTTGAATTGTTTATTTTCGGCTAATATTGCTTCTTTATCCACACCTTTAAGATACAAAATAGCTACCACACATATACTAATTTACAATGCGAATTTTACATTATTTTAGCCTATTGGTTGCATTTTATATCGTGGCCTTTGTTTCATTCCTAACAATGATATTCCACTAAGGAGCATGATGAGGTGATTATACTGTATGGTATATTTTGGACCTGACTCTTTATCAGTAATACATTCGAAAGTTCCTTTTTCTAGTCGCTTGGAATAAATGGCATATCCATCATGATCCCAAACCAACATTTTCATTAATTGGCGGTTGCGGTTGAAAAACACATACACATCTCCATTGATAGGATCTGCCTCCATCTTATTGCGTACCAGACCACTCAATCCATTGTATCCCTTTCGCATATCGGTAATCTCTGTGTAGATGTAGTAGTTGTGGTGTGAGGTAAACCCAATCATGCAAGTAGGTCTTTGATATACTCCGATTTTACAGGAGTATAAAACTCTAAAACAACACCTGAAGGGTAAGTGAGTTTTGCATAACAAGGGGTGTCAGACGCATCTGGTATTACTTGTATGAAAGATGATGCCGTAGAGACCCTCATCTTTCTCTTCCAATAGTGAAGACTGCTTGCACTGAATGGTTTGTCTTTTGAAAATGATTTAGCCGATTGTCCGCTACTTTTCCAGTTCTCAAGCCAAATTTGTTTTTCTTGCGATGTATAGTTTGACATATTTTATTGTATCCCGCAAATGTAGGCGCTCTAACCGTTTTAAGCAATATGCCATTGCCCGAATGCTTACTGTGAGAATTTAGGTTTTTAGTTTTCGGTTTGTGTACTACAGATTTCAATTTTGTGAATGGTCGTTGTTTTATATTTAGCCCAGCATGCAATTCCCTTAATTTGGTTTCTGGTAATGAGCACTTTCTCACAGTTATTTCTTTGTTGGCTTTGTTATAGCCACTTGTGGTTATTACTTTTTGTGTATTGCCGATTCGTACGATTTCTTTCCAACTACTTGTTATGCCATTTGATTTTAGTTTGCAGCGGATTGTATTGGCTAACCAATATCCCAATAGCCCTAGATTCAAGTGTGCTATTGTAGAGTTATCATTCTTATGATAGATTGGCCGTAGATCTAGATCTGTCTTTAAGGTGCGAAACGTGCTTTCTACCTCTCGTATGGTATTGTAGACATTCCATACTACTACTTCATCTTTCATATCTAAACTGGTTCTTATAAAATACCTACCTAACTCTTCCAGTTTCCTTTTATTCTTTGTTTCATCTATTTCCCATACCATATCTATGACATGCTTATTGTTCTTATCATTGGTCAAGGTGATATTATACCGTATTTGAGCAGATGGATACTTCTGTCTTGCTCTTCCTATTCTTTGATTTACTTTTTCTACCCTCTTGACACCTCCTTTTTTTAACAACGCATTTTTGATCTTTTGCAATTCCTCCTCAAACCGTTTTTCAAATTGGGTTTTCATCCCTTGCTCTTTCAATGCTTTTTTATCACTTCTTACTTCTAAGTAGTAATCAGTACCTTCCTCTTGTTTTACTTTCTTGAGAATCACATTATACTTAGACTTTGTTTCTAATAATACGGTCAGTCTTTCTGGATCAATAGAGTAGTTTTTTAACTTAGTTCTGGAAACACATAAGTAATGGTAGCCCTTGTTTCTGATCAGCTCTAAATTATCGTTTGTAGCTATTCCTGCATCTATTACTACTATAGGTTTGCTATTCCCGCGAGTATAATCCAAATTGTCAAGCACTTTCCCTATTCCAGCAGTATCTGAAAAATTGCCTTCATGGATAGAAGAATATTTTA
>JAESTG010000046.1 GCA_016763715.1 Flavobacteriaceae bacterium | reverse complement strand
TTGAAAAAAATAAAGCGGGAATATAATGGTAGAACGATGAATTAGTATCCCCATTATCCTTTAGCAGAAGCTTACGTGTATATAAATAAACTAGGGGGCCAAATAGGAAAAGAACCACATCAAATACAAGAGACCATTGGAAAATCCAAAGCGTTAAAAAGCGCAACATCAACACTCTCCCAACCAACATAAAAGTACAAATAAGAATAAGTATTGACAGAATTCTATTCGCTCCCTTATTGGTATTATTAATACGCTGTAGGGCTATAAACAAAAATAGACCTTGAACAATCCCTATTAGCACAACTATATCAACGATCTCTAATGTAAGCGTCACTTTTTACAATTTGAATCAAATGTATTTTAATAAAATAAACAACGTCTGTTCATTATCGAGAAGTACTCGTGTTTTATAAATCCCCCATGTTAAATTTCAGTTGAAACCTCAGAAATGATAAAAAGCATTCTCAAAATGTTCTATTTGCTGTGTTGTATTATTTTTTAAAACTGAAATAATATCGAATCGAACTTCTAAGGAAAGGCTATTAGAAATCATATACTCGTTTGCCGCTTTTACCAATAATTTCATCTTTCCAGGGGTTACAAAACTCTGAGGATCCCCAAAAAAGGCGCTATTTCTGGTTTTGACTTCGACAATTACAATGGTTTCTTCCTCTTTTGGGCAATGATATCAATTTCGGCCCTGTCGAAAACAAAATTACGCTCCAAAATAGTATAGCCATTTTCCAATAAAAAATCTGCTGCCAGCTTTTCCCCCAATTTTCCTAATTCATTATGATCTGCCAATTCTTAATTATTTGGAAGTCAATTTACAAAATGAGATGTATTGAAGAGAGCAGGATAATAAGCTTCTTATCGGAATTAATGAATTACGAGTGAAAAATTACACGAACAACAGCGATTATATCAAAATTGAAGAGAAACTTCATCGGCCTTTACCATCAGCTTTACTTCCCTACCTAAAATTAGTGCGCGGTTATCTTTAACGTGGCCTGCTGGAAAATTAAAACATACCGGATAGGTCACATCCCCAATCGACTCCATTATAATTTGCTCCACCGTCTTTCCAAAAGGAATGGTATTATCATGCATTTTCGTAAACCCTCCAATAACTAGCCCTGCTAAATTATTTAAAAGATTATTTCGCTTCAAATTCTGAAACATACGGTCAATGTGATACAAATACTCGTCAAGATCTTCCAAAAAAAGTATTTTCCCTTCGGTATTTAAGGCTGAAGGACTTCCGCAAAGGGAATATAAAACAGATAAGTTACCACCAACTAATTCCCCTTTGGCAATACCTATCTGGTTCTTCTTATTTTCTGAAGTATAAGTGATGTTGTAGTTTCTTCCGAAGAGTACTTCAAAAATACTCGCACGTGCTTCCGTACTCTTTTTTTCAATATCTAAAGGCATTTGAGCATGTAGCGTCTCAATTCCGAAATTATGAATGTGACTATGTAATGCTGTGACATCACTATAGCCAATAATCCATTTTGGGTTTTCTCTAAACCCTGAAAAATCCAATCCATCCAGCATACGCACTGTTCCATAACCTCCACGGGCGCACCAAATAGCTTTGATCTTTGGATTGTCTAACATAGCTTGAAAATCCTGAGTTCGTAAAGAATCATTGCCAGCAAATTGATGATCTTGGGCACCAATAGTGTGACCCAAAACAACTTTAAGTTCCATTTTTGCCAGAAGTTTGAGTGCTGGATTTAATTCAGATTTGGTGATTTTTCGGGCAGTTGATACAATTGCAATTGTATCGTCAGGTTTTAAAAAACTGGGGGCAATCATATTTTTAAAAGATGTATATCATTTGTGATTAAAAATAAACTATTCTGTTAAAATGTAATCCAATTTGGAGCAAAACGTTCTGATTCAGTATATTTAAGACTATTAATGAACCCCGAAAAGACTGAGCCTATGGAAATTGCTATAAATGCTTCATGCAATACAGCTACACTTTCCCCTTATATTCCTAGTGGTGGAAATCCTTGGAATGTTGCCAAAATAAAGCATACTTATCGCCGTCTTGGGTTTGGAGTTAACATCATGCAAGTAGATGATGCCTTGGCTCTTACACCAAGTAATTTTATTGATAGCTTGGTAGATACAGCTGCAAATTTACCGCCTACCCCAACTCCTGTATGGGGATATTATGCTGTAAGTGATTTTGCCGACTTTGAAAACGATAATAATCAGTATGTATTTGATTGGCGGATACAAACAGGTAACGATATTATCGCTGAAACTTTTAGAGGCAGAATGTCATTCTTCTGGATGAATCATTTTGTGACCGAGTTGGAATCAGTTTTTTATGCGCCCTACATGTTCCAGTATTATAACATGATGCAAGTGAATGTTCTAGGTAATTACAAAGAATTTGTAAGAAGCGTTGGCAAAAATAATAATATGCTGCTTTACCTCAATGGCTTTGAAAACACCAACAACGATCCAAATGAAAACTACGCACGAGAATTATTTGAATTATTTACTTTAGGTGAAGGCAATAATTACACCCAAAATGACATAACCGAAACCGCTAGAGCCCTTACAGGTTATAACCACTGGACAGAGCCTGGTGCCGATATCTATTTTGATGCAAGCACCTTCGACAATGGAGATAAAACAATTTTTAATCAGACTGGAAATTGGGGGTATGAGGACGTTATTGATATCCTATTTGCTGAACGTAGCACTGAAATTGCAACCCACATTTGTAGAAAACTATATGAGTTTTTTGTAAGTCCTGATGTGGATACACTTATCGAAGCCAACATTATCACCCCATTAGCACAAGCATTAATTAGCAATAATTTTGAATTGGTTCCCATGCTCAAACAGCTATTTAAAAGTGAGCATTTCTATGATGAACGAGCCGTTGGTGTTGTTATTAAAAGCCCGGTGGACATCATCTTCAATTTTGTAAACGATAGTAACTTCTTTTTCAATACAGATTTAATGGAGGCCTTTCTTTACTATGCCGGCTTGATGGGACAGGAAATCTACGACCCACCAGATGTTTCTGGATGGCAACGTGATGAAACATGGATTAACAGTTCGACATTAACTGGTCGCTGGGAATTAATGGAAATTTATATAGGTTTTCTATTTAACAGCGGCTATGAATTTAGCTTGGTAGACCTTGCTCGAGAATTATCTAATGACAGCAACAACCCTGAATTTATTACACAAGTTATGGTGGATCATTTTGTTCCAAAAACCTTACACACCTTAACCGATTATGAGGCAGCAACAGACATCTTTAAATGGGAAATTCCACAAAACTACTATGATGATGGCACATGGAATCTCAGTTGGACGGAGGCACCCTACCAATGCCTCTTATTACTAGTTCATATTTGTAGAATGCCCGAATTCCAACTTAAATAATTGCGCTATGTGTAACAATAATTCCCTCCCAAATAAAAAAGCTTCTAAAGAAGAAAAGCACATTCACGATCAAGAACACAGCCAATGGAATAGACGTTCCTTTATTCAGGCCTTAGGTCTGGCGGGCGCTGGCAGTATGATGCTTGGCGCAAGCTCAGTGACGGCGTCAACACCATCACCATTGTCTGTTGCGCTAGCAGAAAGTGCCAACGAAAATATATTGGTGATTATACGCCTTAAAGGAGGTAACGATGGACTAAATACCATTGTGCCAGTGTACGATTATGCCAATTACGCCAATTTAAGACCCACCATTCGCCATCAGGAGAATGACTTATTTATGCTGAATAATGACTTCGGAATACCAAATTATATGAGCCCTGGCCTAGAATCTATTTGGGGCGATGGTAAAATGAAAGTAGTACATGGTGTTGGTTATCCAAACCAAAATTTATCACATTTTAGAAGCTCCGATATATGGGCTTCCACCAAAGCTAATGATTTTGAAGCAACTGGTTGGTGGGGACGTTATTTTGAAGATCTTTATCCTGATTATTTGATCAATCCACCAGCAACACCTCCTGCCGTTCAAATAGGAAGTATTGGCAACCTTGTCTTTGAAGGAACCGACAACAACTATGCTTTCGCAGTAGCCAACCCAACACAGCTAGCTAACGTGGCTCAAAATGGAACTTTCCATGATGTTTTAGATATTCCAGATTGTGTGTATGGCGACAAGTTGTTATTTATGCGTTCTACCACAAATACTACATTTTTATATGCAAGTGTAATTAACGATGCCTATTTATCGGCAAACAACGATGCCACTTACGATCAAGATGCCGATTTAGCAAGTCAATTAGCTATCGTAGCTAGACTCATTAAAGGAGGATTAGGCACAAAGGTATACATGGTCACTTTGGACGGTTTCGATACGCACGCCAATCAAGTAGATGGACACAGAACTATTTTGGAAGATGTGGCAAACTCGATGAAAAGCTTTTACGACGATTTAGCTGCAACTGGTATGGATACTCCAGTGCTATCTATGACCATTTCTGAATTTGGACGTCGTCCTTATGAAAATGGATCTGAAGGAACCGATCATGGAGCCGCTTCTCCCGTATTACTGTTTGGTCCAGGATTAGAAGGAAGTGGCCTTGTGGGAGAACATCCAGATATTAGTGTTTGGGATAGCAATGACAACCTTATCCCAACTTCCGATTTTCGCGATGTTTACAGCACGATTTTAACAGATTGGTTCTGCCTTGACCCTGTTGTTTTGGATTTAATTCTTTTAGGCCAATCTTATGAATCTCTAGATCTTGGTTTCAATTGTGATATTTTAGGAACAACAGATTTTAGCAACACAAGCCGTTTGGTTCATCGCCCTACATATCAAAACGATCGTACTTATATCGAACTTCAGATGCCTCTAACAGCTAATGTAAACATTAAGTTATATGATATTATGGGTAAAGAAATAGCTACGCTTAAAAATGAAATGCTCTTTCTAGGGCAACACAAAATTGACGTCAAAGCTGCAGTAAATACACGATTGAGCTTTGGTCAATATATTTATCGCATTACAACAGGAGGTCAAAATTATAGTAAATCGATAATGATCAATTAATTCTATTAAAATTTATTTTTGAAAAGTCTTCCATTCAGGAGGCTTTTCTTTTTAGGAGCCAGACTTCCGAAGATAAAATTCCTATTTTTGCACATGCTTAAAGCACCTATCAATAGTTATTTAATTTGATAAGAATATAAAGAGGTGTACATTCAGAATAACTTATGAGTCAAGATCCAAAAAGATATACCATCACAGCCGCATTGCCTTACACCAATGGCCCTGTTCACATAGGTCATTTGGCAGGAGTTTATATCCCAGCCGATATTTACGCGCGTTTTCAACGTTTACAAGAGAAGGATGTTCTTTTTGTCTGCGGAAGTGATGAACATGGAGTTCCCATTACACTAAAGGCGAAAAAAGAAGGGATTACTCCTCAGCAAGTAGTAGATAAATATCATGCTATCATCAAAAAATCCTTCGAGGAATTTGGCATCTCGTTCGACAACTATTCTCGAACTTCTGCTAAAATACATCATGATACCGCCTCCGAGTTTTTTAAAAAATTATATGACGACGGAAAATTTGTAGAACAAGTAACTGAACAATTCTATGACGCCGAAGCCAACCAATTTTTAGCAGACAGATTCATTGTGGGAACCTGCCCTAAATGTGGTTTTGAAGAAAGTTATGGAGACCAATGTGAAAATTGCGGGACTTCACATAATGCAACGGATCTCATCCAGCCAAAAAGCGCAATTACGGGTGCTGTTCCAAGTTTGAAAGAAACCAAACACTGGTTTTTACCATTGGATCAATACGAAGACTGGTTGAAGAAATGGATTTTGGAAGGGCATAAAAAAGACTGGAAAACCAACGTTTATGGGCAATGCAAGTCTTGGATTGATGATGGGTTACGTCCACGAGCAGTAACGAGAGATTTGGATTGGGGTATTCCTGTTCCAGTTGAAGGAGCCGAGGGAAAAGTGCTTTATGTCTGGTTTGATGCTCCAATTGGATATATTTCTGCTACTAAAGAATGGGCGGAAAGAGAAGGAAAAGAATGGGAGCCTTATTGGGAAGATAAAGAAACCAAATTACTACATTTTATAGGTAAAGACAACATCGTATTCCATTGCATTATCTTCCCCTGTATGCTGAAAGCCGAAGGTAGTTATGTGGTCCCAGATAATGTTCCAGCTAATGAATTTCTTAATTTGGAAGGCAACAAAATTTCAACTAGTAAAAACTGGGCGGTTTGGTTGCATGAATATTTAGAGGATTTCCCTGGACAACAAGATGTATTGCGATATGCCTTAACGGCCAATGCACCTCAAACAAAAGACAATGATTTCACTTGGGCCGATTTCCAAACTAGAAATAACTCTGAACTCGTAGCAATTTTTGGAAATTTCATAAATCGCGTGGTCGTTCTTACCCATAA
>JAESTG010000159.1 GCA_016763715.1 Flavobacteriaceae bacterium | reverse complement strand
TTTTATATGTAGCGTGAATGACTGCTCCGTCTTGAACGTTTACTCTATTACCCATAGTGATATAGTGAACATCTCCGCGAATCACAGCATTAAACCATACACTGCATTCATTCCCCATTTTAACCTCACCTTCAATAGTAGCGTTTTCAGCAATAAAACAATTTTCAGGAATTTGAGGGTGTTTACCATTAACAGGTCTAATAATCATATTTTATAAAAATTAAATGGATTTATTCTAACTAAAATATGAAAGTAATTCCTTCTTTCGAGCTGGACTTACCATAATCTCCTTCCCGTTAAACAGAACCACACGACCTCCCTTACCTTTCCTATATTCAGTAATGGCATTTACATTAACCAGGTAACTTTTATGCACTCGTGCAAACCCGCTACCTCTCAAAGCCTCTTCAAAATATTTTAAAGTTTTACTCACTAATTTCTTTTTATCCTGAAGAAAAATTTGAGTGTAATTATCGTCGGCCTGACAATATAAAATATCTTCTATCTGTAATACCTCAAAACCATTCTGTAAGGGAATAGTAATCTTTCCTTTAGCTGTCAACTGTTTAGGCTTCAAAACAGTATTTTGTAGTTTGTTTTCCTTTTCCTTTATTTCCTGCACATAATCCACAGCTTCAATAAGGCTATCTATGGAAATTGGTTTCAGCAAATAATAAGATGCGTGTGCATTTAAAGCATCTAACGCATAATGATCATAAGCCGTTACAAACACCGTTTCAAAAGTTCTATCACCAACTTTATCCAAAAGATCGAAAGCGTTTCCATATGGCATTTCAACGTCTAAAAAAACCAAATCAAGTTCATTATTCCTAATAAGAACCAAAGCCTCATCCACGTTGGCCGCTTCACCAAGCACAGTAACTTTTGGGCAATATTTAGCAATGTAATTCCTTAAAATTTCACGGCTTTTTTCCTCATCTTCAACTACAATGGCATTTAGCATCATATTCTATTATTTTAATACATTATCTATTGAATAGTTTAATCTTTTCGCAAAACGAGTCGAACACGTGTACCTTCTTCATTATCAAAAACATTTTCTATAGTCACATCTACTTTATCCTTATACATGGTATTGAGTATGGAAATCCTCTTTTTTATATTCCCCATACCTTTTGAGTTTTGCTTCTTTTGATTTTCTGTCTTTAAGTCTTTAGATTTCTTTCGGCCAATACCATCATCGGTAATGGAAATAGCCACTGTTTCGGCATCGATTAGTTCAAACTGTACATCTAATTTCCCTTTCGTGTCTTTATAACGAAGTCCATGCCAAACTGCATTTTCAACATACGGCTGCAACAACATCGGAGGAATCATAAAGTCATTGATATTTATGTTTTCATCTACCGTGAATGTATATTCAAACTTATCCTGAAAACGAAAATGTTCTAATTTTGTATACAGCTGCAACAATTCAATTTCCTTAGCAAGCGGAATAAAATCCTGTTCACTATTTTCAAGTACTGAACGCATGAGCTGGGAAAAATCGGTTAAATATTTATTGGCAGCTCGTTCATCGTTGCTAGCTATAAAACTGTTGACAGAATTGAGCGCGTTAAATATAAAATGTGGGTTCATTTGGGTTCGCAACGATTTCAATGCAAGCAAATTGTTGGCATACTTCTGCTGATTCACACTCTTCTTTTGACTGAATGCTGTATATAAAAGCAGTAACGCTATCACAATTAAAGAACCAATAATCCATTTCTGAACGTTATTATTTTTTTCTATTAATTCTTGATTTTCAAAAGCCAGTTTATATCTACTCTCATTAAGTGAACGCTCATTTTCAAGGCTTGCAATTCGATTTTGTTTTAACGCAATTTCCTTACTAAACCGGGTGGCTTGCGACAACTCTTGTTCCTTTTTAATATACAATTCATCTACCACTTCAACATAACGTTGATACCCTTCTGCCGCTTTATCAAAATCTCCAATATCTCGATAAATCTCAGAAAGTTTCTTTCGTGCATCCTTCTCAACAACCAAATCTTCATTTTCATCGGCCTCCAAAATACTACGTTCTAATAGTGGGATTGCCTCTTCATATTTATCTTGTGCGACATAGGCATTTGCAATTTTATAGTTTTGACGTTGCGGACTTAATACTCCACTGTTATTCTGTCCAAAAACTCCATCTTCACCCTCCATGGATTGGATCTCTATTAACGCCTCTTGTCGTAATTCAATCTCCTTATCAAAATCTCTATTTTGATTATAGAAATCGGCCACCTTATTCTTTTCCTCTATAGCCCTCTTCTTATTCTCACCTTTAGATAGACTTAGAGAGTTATCAAAATAAGCCTGAGCCTCTTCTATAGCCCCTGCACTGGCATATGCTTCACCAATTTTGGAGTTCAAATTGGTGATTTTAGGAGTAACCTTATGGGCATTCGCAATATCTAAACCCTTTTGGTAATTGAAAACACTTTTTACTGCATCATTCGTAGCTTTATAATTATCTCCCAGTCCTTCATAGACCTCAATCTGTTGATAATAGGAAAGGTTCAACTTCAGCAATAATCTAAATTCCTCAATACTTTCTTGATAATTATTATTTTGCATAAAAGCTTTGGCCAACTTAATGCGCGTACCTGTAATTGGGATTGAACGAATACTTTCCTTATAATTGGGAATCGCTAAATCTGGTAATTGCCAAAACAAATTAATATCACCCAATACTTCAAAGGCAACGGTGTTTTGAAGGCTAGTCGTCTTCCGCCCATTTACTGACTCAAGTGCCTTGTTTACATAGTCAATACTTTTCTTTGCATCTACTTTGAGGGCTATTTTAGCCGAGTCTATATAAGCCGAAAAATAATTAATGGTATCATTGACCGAACGGTTCTTTGATGTAAATCTTTTCGCAAAAGCCTTCTCTACACGAACTGTGACACGTTGTTTATCTTTTACAATGTGATAAATTGTTTTAAAGTCGTCACTACGTATTACCAATTCATCCCCAATTTTAGCGGATATCTGAAACTCACCCGCACTATTGGTAGTCGCATATCCCTTTCCTGTGACTTCCACATTCACTCTTGAAATGGGAATGTTATTTTCAGCGTCCAACACTTGACCCTTAAGCACGAAATCATTTTCCTCAATCCTGCTAGTTTGCGACAGCATCGATAAAGAACAAACCATTAAAATGACAAGTAGGATGTAGTTATTGGGTTTCATATTCCATTTAAAACGTAAACATACGCACTTTACTGCAGTTCGAAAAATGTGTTTTTTGTTATTCTGAATCAATTTCGTCTTTAAACAAACTCTTTACTAACACAACAGGAACGTTCCCTCAACCAAAAGACTAGTTCCCTCAAACTAGGTTTTTACATGAAAAAGTTTCCCTTATGTTTACATTAAATAAAACGAATAACAGATGAAAAACCTACAAACAATAGTATTATTTCTTTCAACCATGTCACTGTTTGCATGCAATGATGTAGCAAAGAAAACCACGGCCTATAATGAACCTGTGGAACACACCGAACCAGTTACCAAGCACTATATTAAAGTAGCATTACTCTTAGACACTTCCAATAGTATGGATGGATTAATTGATCAAGCTAAAGCCCAACTTTGGGAAATTGTCAATGAACTATCGTATGCCAAATGTAAAAGTGCACTACCTAATCTGGAAATTGCACTCTATGAATATGGTAATGACAATTTAAACTCGAAAGACGGATATCTTCGGAAGATATTAGCATTTACGAATGATTTAGACGATGTTTCAAAGGAGTTATTCTCCCTCACGACTAATGGCGGCAGTGAATACTGTGGTGCTGTAATTCAAGCTTCCTTGAACCAATTAGACTGGGGAAATGATGCCGACGACCTAAAAATGATCTTCATAGCAGGAAATGAGC
>JAESTG010000158.1 GCA_016763715.1 Flavobacteriaceae bacterium | reverse complement strand
TTTTCACTTTGAAATTCTACATTAATATCATCCCTCACGAAGTTGGCCACCAAAGTGGGAATACCAATTCCTAAGTTCACATAATAACCGTCTTTTACTTCCTTGGCGATGCGCTGTGCAATTTGCTCTTTAGATAATGCCATTTTTAGTTTCTTTTTCTTACGGTTAAATTTTCTATTCTCTTTTGATAATTTTTTCCTTCAAAAATGCGTTGGACAAAAATGCCTGGAATATGAATTTCATTAGGGTCTAACTCTCCCGCTGGCACCAACTCTTCAACTTCAGCGACTGTTACTTTGGCCGCTCCACACATATTTGGATTAAAATTTCTAGCAGTTCCCTTAAAAATAAGATTTCCAGCGGTATCTCCTTTCCAAGCTTTTATAAATCCGAAATCCGCTTTAAAAGCGTGCTCCATAATATGCATTTTACCATTAAACTCGCGTGATTCTTTACCTTCGGCAACCTCGGTTCCATAACCTGCGGGTGTATAAAAAGCAGGTATTCCGCTTTGTGCAGCAAGACATCGCTGTGCTAATGTTCCCTGCGGAATCAATTCAACGTCAAGCTCTCCACTTAGCATTTGACGTTCAAACTCGGCATTCTCTCCAACATAAGAAGAAATCATTTTCTTTATTTGGTGTTTCTGAAGTAACAATCCAAGCCCAAAATCATCGACTCCTGCATTATTCGAAATACAGGTTACTTCTTTTACATTTAAATGTACTAATTGAGCAATACAATTTTCTGGAATACCACTTAAACCAAATCCTCCCAACATAAAGGTCATATGATCCTTTACTCCTTCACATGCCTCTTCAACGTTAGCAACAGTTTTTATTATCATGCCATTTAAATTTCAATAAAAATACTGAAAATTAGGCTATATAAAGACACCTCATCCATTAAATGCTTTCAAAAAGTTTAAAAAAAACCTCCCCGAAATGGGGAGGTTATGAATTTTATAACATGTCACTTACGCATTAAAAATCAAACTCATCATCTGGAATTTCACTTCCATTTCCATTGTTTTGCTGTTTAAACTTTTCGCAATCCGTTTCAATAGAAATTTTTCCAGGTTTCTTAAAATTGTCTTTAGAAACATTTAGAGTTTTATCAGCATAACATTTCTTCATATAAATGCCCCAAATAGGTAATGCCATACTAGCACCTTGTCCATATGCTGTTCTTGAAAAATGAGTTGCGCGATCATCACCACCAACCCAAACTCCTGTGGCCAAATTAGGAACCATCCCCATAAACCACCCATCACTATTGTTTTGTGTAGTTCCTGTTTTACCTGCAATTGGATTATCAAACTCATAAGGATATCCTGTGATAACTTTCCTATAAACAGGATCATTGCCTCGCCACTTATGTCGAAGTCTAGACCCTGAGCCTGATTGAGTTACCCCTTGTAGTAAACTCACCATAACGTAGGCTGTTTCATTACTAATTACATCCTTTGTCTCTGGAATATTTTGAAACAAAACGGTACCATTCTTATCTTCAATTCGCTGTACCAAAATCGGTTTTATATATACCCCTTCGTTAGCGAATGTACTGTAAGCACCAACCATCTCATACAACGATATGTCTGCCGTACCCAATGCAATTGATGGAGCTTCGGGTATCTTTTCAGCATCTATTCCCATTTTCGCAACCAAATCAATTACTGGTCTTGGGCCAACCCGATCAATCAAACGGGCTGTAATGGTATTGACCGATTGTGCCAATGCGCGTTTCAATGTCATCATTCCTCCATAATTCCCACTAGAATTTTTAGGGCACCATTCTTTCAGCAAACCATATTTGCCTTCAGCAATACAGTAAGGTGTATTTGGCAAAGTATCACAGGGTGACATATGCATTTGATCTATTGCTGTAGCATATACAAATGGCTTAAAGGTAGATCCTATTTGTCGCCTCCCTTTTTTCACCATATCATATTTGAAGTTCTTATAATTTACACCTCCCACCCAAGATTTAATCTCACCTGTTTGCGGTGTTATTGACATCAAGGAAGCTCTGAAAAAGGATTTGTAATAGCGTATCGAGTCCATTGGTGTCATAAGCGTATCGATACTATTGTTTTTAGCCGTCCATGAAAAAACACTCATTTTAGTTTTCTTGCTAAAGCTTGCTATAATGTCTGCTTTAGATTTTCCTTGTTTCTTCAATTCACGCCAACGATCACTGCGACGCATGGCTGTATTCATGATTTTATCAATCTCCTCTTTAGTGATATCTCTAAAAGGAGCTATTTTATTCTTTTCATTTTGAACATTAAACTCTTTTTGAAGTTGAGCTATGTGCATCTGTACGGCTTCTTCAGCATAGGTTTGCATTTTGGAATTAATCGTAGTGTACACTTTCAGTCCATCACTGTCAATATCCCATAATTCTCCTTCGCTATTTTTAGGGTTATTTTTTGCCCAATTTTTCATATACCCTCTAATGTATTCACGAACGTATGTTCCAATCCCATCAATATGCTTTTGCGGAGAATATTTAATGCTTAGTGGTAATTGTTGCAAGGAATCTCTAATCTCTTCAGTGATATAGTCATATTTGGCCATTTGCCCTAAGACCACATTTCTTCTGTTTTTGACGCCTTCTGGGTTTCGCAGCGGGTTGTAAAGTGACGAATTTTTAAACATCCCTACCAACATTGCCGACTCTTGAATACTTAGTTCTTTTGGAGATTTATCAAAATAGATGTTTGATGCCGATTCAATACCAATCGCCAAGTTCAAGAAATCATATACATTGAAATACATGGTAATAATTTCCTCTTTGGTGTATCGTCGTTCCAATTTAGTGGCAATCACCCATTCTTTCATTTTCTGTGTGACCGCTTCAAACTTATTTCGGGATCTAAGACCCACAAATAATTGCCGGGCCAACTGCTGCGAGATAGTGCTCGCTCCTCCTTTTTTTCCTAAAAACACAAATGCTCTTACAGTTCCCTTTCCGTCAATTCCAGCATGATCATAAAATCGGACATCCTCAGTTGCAACAAGTGCATTTACTAAATGTTCGGGCAAATCTTCAAATTGCACGGGAGTGCGATTCTCTTTAAAAAATTTTCCAATAACTTTCCCGTCTTCTGCGATTACCTGAGTCGCAAGATCTTTCTCGGGGTTTTCATATTCAGAAATATCAGGAAGACTACCAAATATCCCCCATGAAGCCAGTAGGAATAAAATAAATAATAAAAACACGCCTCCTCCTAAAATCCTCCAAAACGTCTTAATATGCCGCTTATTGGAGTCATCAACCTTCTTTTGGGCTGGTTTTTTCTTTGCTTGTTTTGCCATAAGGAGTAGTTATTGTTGGTTCGCTTCTTCTATGCTATAGCCCACTTCGGTTATTCCTTCTAATTGGGTAACGCCATGTACAGAACCGTTATTGCGTACTGCTTGTGAAACAGTGAGGTGATAGACACCCTCTTCAAAAAATGACACGCTTTCTTTGTAGTATAATTTACTTTCCTTAACAGAACCAATCCCTGTTCCCATCCATGCTCCATCGGGGTATGCCATACGGTACTCCAAAGTGTCTGTGATGATTTTTCCATGTGGAAATTCAATAGAAGCAATTAAAAACACATTATTGAATGGATATTCATTGGTATTTCTGAGGTGAAGAAACACATTATAGTTCTTTAACGAATCTAGTGCTGGGATTTTAAACTCCAAGGTTTCATTCTTATCCCAATATCCCGGTAAGTCTCTCATTTCACCAACCACCATATCCGAATCACATGAAATTGATACTAAAAGCAACATGAGTACTGCAAAAAACTTATGCATTCTTATCCTGATTTCGGTTTCTATTCTTGTTTCTGTTTCTACTCTTGTTTCCCGACCCTTTGTTGGTATTGCTCCTATTCCCCTTGTTTTCTCCTGCTGTTGCAGTAGCTTTAGAGCCACTATCTCTTCTTTTCTTCCTTCTTCTTTTAGGCTGATCAAAACGAGTTAAGCTATCTTGTCCTACCACATTATTGAACAATTCAGCATCAGGAATAATTTTATCTTCGATATATTCTTCTAAGCTGACAGCATCGGTACCTTTCTTGTTTAAAGCGATAATTTCGTTCACTTTTGAAACCTCCAATTCATGCCAGTTCATTCCCTCTTTTTCATAAGAAAACCACATGAGTCCTTTAAAAATATCTATTTTTTGGCATTGAGCTCTTCCTTTTTCTGTATGTAATTTTACATCTGTTCTTGGGAATTCTTCCAAGGCTTCCATATAAGTGTCCAATTCGTAATTAAGACAACATTTCAGCTTCCCACATTGCCCAGCTAATTTTTGCGGATTCAAAGATAATTGTTGGTAGCGAGCTGCGGCTGTACTGACAGAACGAAAATCGGTTAACCAAGTAGAACAGCACAATTCACGGCCACAAGAGCCTATTCCACCCAAACGAGCAGCTTCTTGACGGAAGCCCACTTGTTTCATTTCAATACGAGTAGAAAAAGTTCTTGCAAATTCTTTAATCAATTCTCTAAAATCTACACGCTCTTCAGCAGTATAATAAAAGACTACCTTGGAAGCGTCTCCTTGAAATTCAACATCACTTATCTTCATTTGCAACCCCAAACGAATAGCAATCTCTCTGGAGCGTTTCTGCACATCTTTTTCTCGATCCCGCACCTTCTGCCATATATCGATATCTTTCTGAGATGCTTTTCTATAAATTTTAGGCAACTCATCCACAGTTGGCAGAAGTTTTTTCTTCTTCATTTGTACACGAACCAACTCTCCTGTTAAAGTAACTATTCCTATATCATGACCTGGCGAAGCCTCTGTCGCAATAATATCTCCAATACTAAGTGTTAATTTTTCTGGGTTTTTATAAAAATGTTTGCGCCCATTTTTAAAACGAACTTCAACCCCATTAAAGGGTTCCATATTTCCAGGAAGTGACATATTAGATAACCAATCAAATACTGTTAATTTGTTACAACCATCTGTACTGCAGGTTCCATTGTTTTTGCAGCCTTTTGGTTGTCCATCAGTACCTGTGGCACAGCTTGTACAGCCCATATTATTATATATATAGCTCTCTTGGGAGATGAAAACTAGCATTTTAGCCAGAACAAGCCCTTAAAAAGAGACGAAGATGAAACTTATATTTTAAAAAAGTAAAGATACAACTATTAGGTAACTGTACTTAGGCTGCCTTTAGATAATTAGTATTCGGTAGTTTGCGACAAGAAAACGATGAAATCATGAAAGTAAACGAGACTGAACACTCTGGTCAATTCAATTTTCCTTCCTTTTTTAATTTTTATACTTTAGTTTTTTCGATCGCCCTTTCTTAAAAATCTTATTGCTATTGTGTGCTCCACTGCGCAACCTTTTCTGCTCTTCAGAAGGTAGTTGAATAATTTCTTGGCATTCTTTACTACAGCATTGCTCCAACTTATCACCGCAGCCTTCACATTGTATAAATAACAGATGGCAAGCCTCGTTAGCACAATTTATGTGCACGTCACAAGGGTTTCCACATTGATGACAATTGGCAATAACATCTTCTGAAATACGCTCGCCTCGACGATGGTCAAACACGAAATTTTTTCCAATAAATTTATTCTCTAAGTCTTGATTTGCCACTTGACGGGCATATTCAATAATACCCCCTTCCAATTGAAATACCTTTTTGAAACCTTTATGTTTGTAATAAGCACTAGCCTTTTCACAACGAATTCCTCCAGTACAGTACATCACGAGGTTTTTGTCCTCTTTATACTCTTTTAAATCGTCTTCAATCAAATCTAATGAATCCCGAAACGTATCCACATCTGGTGTGATAGCTCCTTTAAAATGACCTATTTCACTTTCATAATGATTTCTCATATCGACCAAAAGTGTATTTGGATCTTCAATTAATAAATTGAATTTTGCAGCATCCACATGTACTCCTTTGTTGGTGACATCAAAAGTAGCATCGTTCAGCCCATCGGCTAAAATCTTTTTGCGCACCTTAACCTTTAGTTTTAAAAAGGATTTTAAATCATGCTCGATAGCAATATTGAGACGTACATTTTTGAGGAAATAAATTTCATCTAGAAATTCTTTAAATCGGTTGAATTTATTGGCTGGCACCGAAAGTTGAGCATTAATCCCTTCGTGAGCTACATAAATGCGTCCCAAAACGGTCATGTCGTCCCATTCAACAAATAAATGATTTCTAAAAAGTTCTGGATTTCCGATGTTGGCGTACTGATAAAAAGAAAGCGTCAACCGGTCTTCCCCAGCCTCCTCTAAAAGGGTTGCTCTCTCTTTCGCACTTAAGGTATTGTACAGTTGCATGCTATACTTTGTTTAGTGAAATAGTTAGAATGCAAAAATAAGCATTTTGCTCCAATTTTATGATACCTATTAAATTCAAAATTCATCCTATTTAAAAACAAAAATATGCGCTTTTGACATCATTAGAATGTGTCATCACTCTTGTTAACAAAATATCGAATTTCTCAATTTTTACTTTTGTGACAACCACAAAGAAATAGTAATTTAGCTCACCGACTCCTATTAAATAATTTAAACTCATGAGTACTGAAAAAGAAGCAAAATTAAAAGCACTAAAACTTACATTAGACAAACTTGACAAAACGTACGGTAAAGGAACCGTAATGAAAATGGGGGATATTGTGGTACAAGAAGTTGACACCATCCCAACAGGTTCATTAGGACTAGATTTAGCATTAGGAGTGGGTGGATATCCAAGAGGACGAGTCGTTGAAGTTTACGGACCAGAATCTTCTGGTAAGACAACCTTAACTCTTCATGCCATAGCCGAAGCTCAAAAGAAGGGAGGAATCGCCGCATTTATTGATGCTGAACATGCCTTCGATAGAAACTATGCTGAAAATTTGGGGGTAGATATTGAAAACCTAATTATATCTCAACCTGATAATGGAGAACAGGCACTAGAAATTACCGACAACCTTATACGAAGTGGCGCAATTGACATTATTGTTATTGATTCGGTGGCAGCATTGACACCTAAAAGTGAAATTGAAGGGGAAATGGGTGATAGTAAAATGGGGCTACATGCCCGCTTAATGTCACAAGCACTTCGAAAACTAACTGGATCCATTAGTAAAACTCAATGTACAGTATTCTTCATTAACCAATTAAGAGAGAAAATTGGGGTGATGTTTGGCAACCCTGAAACTACTACAGGAGGAAATGCCTTGAAATTCTACGCCTCAATTCGTTTGGATATTCGCCGTTCTACACAAATTAAGAATAGCGACGGAGTGGTCCTGGGAAATAAAACCAGAGTCAAAGTAGTTAAAAACA
>JAESTG010000157.1 GCA_016763715.1 Flavobacteriaceae bacterium | reverse complement strand
GGGATTATCGAAAATATGGCTTATTTTACTCCCAAGGAGTTTCCAGACCATACGTATTATATCTTCGGAAAAGAGGGTGCTAAGAACCTAGCTGAAGATTTAGAGATTCCATTTTTGGGTGAAATCCCATTGGAGCAAGGTATTCGTGAGGCTGGTGATGTAGGACGGCCAGTTGCTTTGCAAACTGGTACTAAGACGGAAGAAGCCTTCGTTGAGGTTACTAAAAAAGTGGTAGAAGAGACTGTAAGGCGTAATGAAAACCTTCCTCCTACCGAGGCAATTAAAATAACCACAATGGCGGGTTGTAACGCCGTAAATAAATAATATGACCGAAGAAGAATTAATCGTAAAAGTGGAAGCTGCGTTGGATGAGATTCGTCCTTTTTTACAAAGTGATGGAGGCGATATTTCTCTGCTTTCTATTGATGCTGAAAATGTAGTGAGAGTGCAATTGCAAGGTGCATGTGTTGGGTGTAGTGTAAACCAAATGACACTCAAAAGTGGGGTTGAAATGACGATTAAAAAACACGCTCCTCAAATAGAACGCGTGATCAATGTTGAAGCCTGATTTATATCATGTCTTATGCCATATCTTCAAATTAAATTTACACCAAATCTATAAGATCGTTTTAAATGATTAAGACCGATATATTGATAATTGGTGCAGGCCCCACAGGATTATTTACCGTTTTTGAAGCGGGTTTGTTAATATTGAAATGTCATCTAATTGATGCTTTACCCCAACCGGGAGGTCAGTGTTCCGAAATTTATCCTAAGAAACCTATCTATGATATTCCTGCGTTTCCTGATATTCTTGCAGGAGACTTAGTGGATAATTTAATGAAACAAATTGAGGCTTTCCAGCCAGGATTTACCTTAGGAGAAAGAGCAGAAACTATTGAGAAGAAAGATGATGGATCCTTTATCGTGACGACCAATAAAGGCACAAAGCACTGCGCTCCAATAGTAGCAATTGCTGGTGGATTAGGGAGTTTTGAACCAAGAAAACCTCCTATTGATACTATTTCCAGCTTTGAAGATAAAGGGGTAGAATATATCATTCGAGATCCAGAGTTATATCGCAATAAAAAAGTAGTTATTTCAGGTGGTGGCGATAGCGCCTTAGACTGGAGCGTATTTTTAGCAGATGTAGCCAGTAGTGTAACTCTAGTGCATCGAAGAAATGAGTTTAGAGGTGCTTTAGATAGTGTGGAAAAAGTTCAGGAGCTTAAGAATGAAGGAAGGATTGAACTCATTACACCCGCTGAGGTAACTGGAATTTTAGGAACCAACCATGTAGAAGCTGTTATTATTAAAACGGGGGATCAAGTTATTAATAAAGAATGTGATCATTTCATTCCATTATTTGGTCTGTCGCCAAAATTGGGTCCCATAGCCGATTGGGGACTTGAAATTGAAAAGAACGCAATAAAGGTTAATAATGCTTTGGATTACCAAACAAACATCCCAGGCATTTATGCCATTGGAGATGTAAATACATATCCAGGCAAACTAAAACTTATTTTGTGTGGTTTTCATGAAGCTACACTTATGTGTCAAAGTGCATATCAACGCATTTTTCCAGATAAGCGTTATGTAATGAAATATACCACGGTAGGTGGTGTTGAAGGCTTTGATGGAACTAAAAAAGAAGCTCCGAAAGCCGTTATAAAAGCTATCGAATAATTTGAATATTTGCGTGAGGGATAGAAGCTGCTACCGTGTAGCACTGAAAGCCTGACCCAGTGTAGCTTGAGGTACGATAAGCGAAGCAGGGTCACGCCCAAAATTATGAAACAAGATATTAAAATAACTATTGTTGACCGTGAAGGTGATATTCATGAAGTAGATGCGCCTACCGATATGAATATGAATATGATGGAGTTAGTTAGGGCTTACGAACTTGCTCCAGAAGGCACCATCGGAATTTGCGGAGGTATGGCCATGTGCGCTTCTTGTCAATGCTACGTCTTAAGTGATCATGAGCTCCCAGAACAAAATGATGATGAAGTAGCAATGCTAGCTGAGGCTTTTCATGTTAAAGAAAATAGTCGCTTGGGCTGTCAATTACATATTCATGAGAACATGGACGGTTTAAAGGTGGAACTGGCACCTGAGGAATAGTTTTTCTAATTATGATTCTGAATATAACTAGAAAGTTTTTGAGGTCCCTCAAGTATTTTTCGTATCACTTTAAGAGTACCATCTTCTGTCGAAGCTATTTGCCATTTAATAAGGGTAATCTCTCCATTTTCAATTTCAATTCCTGTGATGCTTCGTGGATGTACACAACTACCATCGTTGAACAAAGGAATTTCATGTGGTTCTGGGAAGCGAGGTCTATGAGTGTGGCCAATTATCGTAATTAGATTGTTGTTTTCAATAATCCATTTCTTGCAGCGTTTCTCTACTTTGACCAGTTCTCGATAATTTTTGGCGGGACTTGTTGGGTCTCCAATACCAAAAATTTGTAGTTGCCGCCATACGGCACGAACCATAAAACGATTAAATTTCCACCCTTTATAATTCATCCAATCGGCTTGGTGGCCATGTACCATAAAAATTTCTTGTCCAGTTGTTTCGTGCTGCAACACCAAGCCTTCTGTGAAATTAATACTGGGAAAGAGTGGTTCGTCTTTTCCAGTAACTTTATTGAAGTAGCTATGGAGGTGTTTTTCAACATAACTTTTCTTGCGGTATACCATGTCATGATTTCCCAAAAGACGATAGAGTCTATTTTTGTTAAAAAATTGAACCATCAATTCATAGACATTTTTATGCGCTTCGAGAATAGATTTAAACTCTAGGTTTTCCCAAAGTTCATCACCATCGCCCAACTCACAATAAGTGAAGCCTTCCCTATAGTAATGCTTGAGGGCGTGAAAGTAAATGTTTCTATTATTGGCAAAATCGTCTGCAAAACTATTATCTCCTCGATGGCAATCACTAAAAAGAATAAATTTTGAAGAATCATTAAAAGAAATTCGAGGGGCAGTTTGGTAGGCTCTAGAAATTCTTTTTTGTGAGGACATCCATTTTCTTTTTTTAAAGATACAATTTGCTTTAGGTTAGGCAAATGGATTCCATAAAAAAAGACTCCTTGTTATGGAGTCTTTTGAATAAGTTTATTGTGCCTTTTATTTAAAGGCGTTTAAACCTGTCACATCTAACCCTGTAATTAAAAGGTGAATATCGTGTGTTCCCTCGTAGGTAATTACACTTTCCAAGTTCATCATATGTCGCATGATTGGATATTCTCCTGAGATACCCATCCCGCCAAGCATTTGACGAGCGTCTCGTGCTATTTTAATAGCCATATCTACATTATTTCGTTTGGCCATTGAGATTTGTGCCGAAGTGGCTCTGTCCTCATTTTTCAATTGTCCAAGACGGAAAGCTAATAACTGAGCCTTGGTGATTTCCGTAATCATTTCAGCTAGTTTTTTCTGTTGTAACTGGAATCCACCAATAGGTCTTCCAAACTGAATACGTTCTTTTGAATAACGCAAAGCAGTGTCATAGCAATCCATGGCAGCTCCAATAACTCCCCATGCAATTCCATATCGAGCAGAGTCCAAACACCCTAAAGGGGCGCCTAATCCAGACTTGTTCGGCAGTAGGTTTTCTTTAGGAACCTTGACATCTTGAAATATTAATTCGCCTGTGGCACTGGCTCGTAGGGACCATTTATTGTGTGTTTCTGGAGTGCTAAACCCTTCCATGCCTCTTTCAACGATAAGCCCATGAATACGTCCTTCTTCATTTTTAGCCCAAACTACAGCAATGTCACAAAATGGTGAATTTGAGATCCAAAGTTTGGCGCCATTCAACAAATAGTGATCACCCATATCCTTGAAATTGGTAATCATACCAGAAGGATTGCTCCCATGATCTGGTTCGGTCAAGCCAAAAGAGCCCATCCATTCGCCAGTAGCGAGTTTTGGAAGGTATTTTTTACGTTGGTCTTCGTTTCCGTATTTCCAAATAGGGTACATCACCAAGGATGATTGCACTGATGCTGTTGAGCGTACTCCGCTATCACCACGTTCAATCTCTTGCATAATCAATCCGTATGAAATTTGATCCAGTCCAGCGCCACCGTATTCTACAGGGATATATGGTCCAAAAGCTCCAATTTCAGCTAATCCAGGAATAATGGATTTTGGGAACTCAGCATTTTGAGCTGCTTCCTCAATAATAGGAGACACATCGCGCTTCACCCATGCTCGTGCAGCATCACGAATTAATTTGTGTTCTTCAGTAAATAAGTCGTCAAGATTATAGTAATCTGGAGCTTCAAATAAGTCGGGTTTCATTTTGATGATTTTTGGTTTACAAATGTAAAAATCCCGATGGGAACTAGCTACATTTTTAAGTAAAAATCCTGAACCAAGTTGATATATGCATCGGTATATTCGTGTCGGGAAGTTTCTATAGTGAGGGTCTCCATTTTCAATTCTTTTTCTTGAAACCCAAATTCCATTAAGCTTCTTTTTTCTTCGGAATGGATTGCGCCTCGAACTCGACAAACCCTATGAGGGAACAAACCATGCTTTTCAGCTAAAGAAATAAAGGTTCTTTCTTCTTTCTTCGGAAGTATGACTGCTAAAATGCCTTTTTCTGAAAGCAAGTGGGTTGTGCAAACTAATAGATGTTCGAAAGGCAAAGCGTCATTAAACCTCGCAGTATTTCTGGCGGCATCTTGGGTTTTATAATCTTCAGAATAAAACGGCGGATTAGAAATTACAAGATCGTATTCTTCATCAATTTCAGAAGCGTATTCCTGAAGGGAGGCGTGATAGCAAAACAGGCGGTCTGCCCAAGGAGAGGATTCAAAATTTTCAACACACTGTTCATGGGCGTCTGCGTCAATCTCTACGGCATCAATAGTTTGCGCTGTACTTCTTTGTGCTAATTGTAAGGCGATAACTCCAGTTCCTGGTCCAACATCGAGTATTGTCATGGGATTGTGCATAAGAGAGGTCCAGGCACCCAAAAGAACACCGTCCGTACCAATTTTCATGGCGCAACGATTCTGAGCTACACTAAACTGTTTGAATTGGAATGGTTGTGACATTATAAATAGAGGTCAATCAGTCCTTCTGGAGTTTCCAATAGGATTGTTTTTGCCTCATGATTTACATGCTTAATGATATCATCATTTACAGGAATTAACACTTCCTTTCCTAAATGGTCAATTTCAAAAAGATGTTGGGCGGTGCTATCATTTACTCCAGTTATAATTCCAATTCGGCCAAAACTGGTGTCATGTGCCTCGAAGCCAATAATTTCGTGATAGTAAAACTTATTTCCGCTTAATTTGGGCAAAAGGTTAAGAGGAAGAAATAATTCGGTTCCTAAAAGAGAATTGGCGTCTGCTTCATTGTCAATTTCTTCAAATTTAACCCGAAGTAATGACGATTTGTGGAGAGAAAGTGATTCAATAAAAAATGGAATCAAATTTTTGTGTTTTTCAACAAAAACCGATTCCATTTTTAAAAATTCTTCAGGGTCATCTGTATCTAATTTGATAAGTAGTTCCCCTTTAAAACTATATTTCTTAACGATTTTGCCGACGAAGAAACAATCCTTCTTATGCATATCGTAAAGGTTTATTCCTCTTCTTTAGCTGCTTCCTCAGTAGCCTCGACAGCAGGAACCTCAGCTTCTGGAGCTTCTTCGGCAACGGCTTCAGTAGTTCCTTCAGTTTCAGTTCCTTCAGCTTTTTCTTCGGAAGTTTCTTCAACAACTTCTTCCTCTACTACTGCAGCAGCGGTACGAGCATCATTTACTACTTTTTCAGCAGCAAGTGCTTCAGCTTTTTCTTTAGACTTAGTATCTGCAAGTTTTCCTTTCTTAGCATCAACCGAGCCAGATTTTTCTTCAACCCAAGCATTAAATTTCTCTTCCGCTTGTTCTTCAGTAAATGCTCCTTTGCGAACACCTTCTGCTAAGTGCTTCTTCAACATAACTCCTTTATAAGAAAGGATAGCGCGAGCGGTATCGGTTGGTTGCGCTCCATTTTGAAGCCATTGTACCGTCTCATCAATGTTTAAGTTGATTTCTGCAGGATTTACGTTAGGGTTATAAGTACCTAACTTTTCAAGATATTTACCATCTCTTTTTGAACGACTATCAGCCGCCACAATCCAGTAAAAAGGTTTCCCTTTTTTACCGTGTCTTTGTAATCTAATTTTTACTGGCATAGCAATTAATTTTAGGGTTCACGACCCCGATTTTAGAATTTTTAAGTGCGCAAAGATACCATAAAATTGATTGAAATTGAGATAGATTAAACTTTTATTTTATATTTGTTGCAACCTATAATACCCAAATCTAATATGAAACGAATTATTTTACTACTGTTCGCAGTTGTACTTGCATTTTCAAGTTGCGAAAATTTAGAGGACAATAGCCCAGGCTTTCAAGGTGAAATTGATAGTGTGTTCTTTAAAGCTCAAGACGTTCGCGGAACTCAAAATGAGGATGGCTCATTTACTCTTCAAGGAATTAGTCAAGGCAGAAAAATCACCTTAAATCTTCAGAAAGCGCAATTAGGCGTTTACGAGTTAGGGGGCGGGCGAGCTAGTTCAGCATCCTACGAGGACTCTTCTGATGATGTTTATACAACATCCCCTTTTGGAGATGGAAAGATTGAAATCACCGATCGCTGTCTTACTTGTGGCTGGCTTACTGGTTCATTTAACTTTAATGCTAGACGAAGCGAGAATGATACGCTAAGTGTAGGAGTTCAAAAAGGATTCTTTTTTGAAGTTTCTTTCTTAAATGACAATGTAGATATTGGTGTGTCTACAAATGGAGCCATGTCTGCTGAAGTTAATGACACGGTGTTCAATGCGAATTCAGTGACAGTTGATGTGGTTGGAGAAAAGTTAATTATTAATGGTCTTGTTGAAACAAGCTCAATTAGAATTGAATTGCCTGTTAACTCGGTAGGGGGAAATTATTCGCTACCCCGAGAAGGGTTTGATGCAAGTTATACGATTAATGGTGTAACTACACAGGCTAGTACAGGATTGATTTCTGTAAACTTTAATGACACCTCAACTAGGGCTATCAGAATATTTTTCAATTTTGAAGCGGGGAGTGATATCATTACAGTAGGTAATACAAGAGTGGATTACTAAGAAATTTTTTAAAGTATAAATAAAACCAGGCCTGTTTAGGTCCGGTTTTATTGTTTATAAGTGAGGCGTTTTGTGCAAAACTTTAGTTCACTTAACGCTTCTGATTATGTATTTTTACTTCGGAATCATTCGCGATAACGCTTCCGTTCTTAAAGCACACCAACATCCATAATCAAAGAAAATGTATCTAATATTTGATACCGAAACTACAGGTCTCCCTAAACGTTATAATGCTCCAGTAAGCGATACCGATAACTGGCCTCGCTGTATACAGATTGCATGGCAGCTACACGATGACATGGGAACTGTTGTTGAGCATGCCGATTTTCTTATCCAACCTGATGGATTTGATATTCCTTATGATAGTGAGCGTATCCATGGTATTTCAACTGACCTAGCTAAACAAAAGGGATTGCCATTACGCGAAGTAGTGGGTCGTTTTGCGGAGGTGCTTGGAAAAGCAAAATTTGTCGTTGGGC
>JAESTG010000156.1 GCA_016763715.1 Flavobacteriaceae bacterium | reverse complement strand
TTCGTAATTGAAGGACATACTGATAGCCAAGGTAGAGAGTCAACTAACCAAAAACTTTCTGATAGCAGAGCAGCTTCTGTTAGAACTTACTTAAATACAATTGGTATGGATAACAGCAGATTGAGTTCTATTGGTTATGGTGAATCAAGACCAATTGCTCCTAACAATACAAGAGCTGGTAGACAACAAAACAGACGTGTAGAGATTTCTTTGAAAAAGTAATTTCAAAACACATAAAATAAATGTAAAAACGCCTCCTTTAATGGGAGGCGTTTTTTATTTTTGGGTATGCTTGCATTTCTAGAGGAAACTATTCATTCTATTCAAAATAAACACGAGGATATATCTAACTGTATTCTTATTCTTCCTAGTAAGCGTGCTGGTGGGTTTTTAAAAAACTATCTTCTCAAGCACACTAATAAAACCATCTTCTCTCCCAAAATTATAAGTATCGAAGAATTTATTGAAGAACTTTCAGGCCTTAAGATTGTGAGCCCTGAAGAACTTCTCATTAAAAGCTACCAAGCCTATAGAACTACAGATAGCATTATAGAGAAAGAAAGCTTCGACGACTACACCTCATGGGCGAATGCATTGCTTAATGATTTCAGTGAAATAGATCGTTATTTGGTAAACCCAAAACTATTTTTTGATTATTTGTCAAGTATTAAGACACTTGAGAAATGGGGAGCGACTAACGAACAAACCACACTTATCACGAATTATTTACAATTTTGGAATAACCTCCTGCCTTTCTATTACGAACTCAATAACCTACTAACTCAAGAACAACTAGGATATCAAGGAATGGTATACCGTAAAGCAGTCGAAGATATTGAACATTACATTACTCGACACGGCAATAAAGAACATGTTTTTATCGGCTTTAATGCGTTAAATACTGCCGAGCAGCAAATCATACAAGAACTATTAGAAACTGGACATACGGAAGTCTTTTGGGATGTCGACTCATACTTCTACAAGGACAAGCAACATAGCGCATCCCTTTTTGTAAGAAACTATCTAGAAAATTGGAAATACTATCAAAACAATCAAACGATACCAACCTTCAGCAACTATGAACTGGACAAAAACATTACCATTGTTGAAGCCCAAAACAACATTGCACAAGTCAAGTATCTCGGAAACCTATTAGCATCATACTCCGAAGAAAAACTAAACAATACTGCCATCGTCCTTGCTGACGAAACCTTATTAATTCCCGTTCTTTATTCATTACCACCAAACATAACACAAGCCAATGTAACTATGGGAGTTTCCTTGGGATCATTTGCTTCTACAGTCTTTTTTGAGTTATTACTGAAGGTACACCTCAATGCCACAGATAAATTCTATTACAAAACCATTGCCTCGATACTTCACCACCCATTGTCGCAACAACTATTGGAGCATCCAGAAATTATTGTAAGTCAAATTTCTGAACAAAATAGTGCCTATACATCATTAGAAAAATTAATTTCATCGGCCCACACAGCAGATAAGGGAACGATAGAAATACTTTTTGGGCAGTGGGATAACCAAAGTATGTTGGCGCTTAAAAACTGTAGTAAACTCCTTAACATACTGAAAGAACTTAAAGAAGCGCAAGCCATTGAAAAAATGGTGTGGCATAAATTAGATGAAATCATTCAGCACATTTCCTTACTTAGCACTTCTTACCCATACTTAAACGAGTTAAGCACCATTTATAACCTTTTTACAACTCTAGTTCCATCTATTTCTTTGGATTTTGAAGGAGATGCTTACAGTGGCCTCCAAATTATGGGGGTACTAGAGACTCGGGGGTTAGATTTCAAGAACATCATTATGCTTTCTGTGAATGAGGGTACGTTGCCAGCGGGCAAATCCAATGCTTCCTTTATAACCTACGATCTAAAAAAACAATTTGGTTTGCCTCTTTATACTGACAAAGACGCGGTCTACACCTATCATTTCTATCGGCTTTTACATCGAGTAGAAAATGCAACCTTGGTGTACAACAGTTTCTCACAAGGATTAAATTCAGGGGAGAAAAGTAGGTATTTATTGCAGTTAGAAATTGAAAAACCACCAGCACATGTACTTTCTTTTGAAGCGGTAGCGGCTTCAGTCTCTATTCAGAAAAAAAAATTGCAGCGTATTAAAAAAAACGCCGCCGTTCTAGCTCGTATTCAAGAAATTGCTGGTAAATACTTTTCACCTTCGGCATTAACTAATTATATCCGCAATCCCATAGATTTTTATTATCAAAAAATACTGAGAATAAACGAGACTGTTGAAGTTGAGGAAACCGTTGCATACAACACCCTAGGAACTATTGTTCACAACGTCCTTGAAAATCTGTATAAGCCTTTTGAAGGGGAATTACTGGCCGTCGAAAAACTGAAAAATCTCAAAGGACAAATCGATGCAGAAATCATCGTTCAGTTTAAAGAAAATTTCCGAGATGGGGATGTAACCAAAGGCAAGAATCTCATCATTTTTGAAGTGGCCAAACGATACGTAAACAATCTGGTTCAATTAGATATCAAAGAGATTAAGGCTGGGAATAGCATCAAAATTTTACAGCTAGAAGCCGATCTAAAAACTGAAATCCAGCTACCAGAACTTGATTTTCCTGTTTATTTAGGAGGTAAAGTTGACCGCGTGGATCTTTACAATGATCAAATCCGAATCATTGACTACAAAACAGGTTTAGTGAAACAAGGGGATATTGAAGTTGTTGATTGGGACATCATCGCAGATGATTATAAATTTAGCTAAGCATTTCAAGTACTGGCTTACGCTCTTATCATGTATCGTGAACTTTCATATAACAACATGGAAGCGGGTATCATCTCATTCAAAAATTTAAGTGGAGGCTTTTTGAAATTTTCAAAGAAAGAAAAGCCAGCAGGAGGTAAAAAAGACTCAACTATTTCAGAAGAAATTTTAAAAGAATTTACCCTTCAGTTGAAACAATTAATATTGGAAATTTGTGATCCGTCTATACCATTTACAGAAAAAGAAATTACAAAATGATAATAGAACAAAATCATTTACTTACATCGCCCAACAAAAAAACCATTTCTTTGGACGTTACTTTTGAAGGCGAAAAAACGAATAAACCTATCATAGTATTCTGCCACGGTTACAAAGGTTTTAAAGATTGGGGCGCATGGCCATTAGTAGCCAAGATGTTTGCCAAAACTGGAGGCTGCTTTGTAAAATTCAACTTTTCCCACAATGGAGGTACCGCAGAAAACCCAATAGACTTTCCCGATTTAGAAGCCTTCGCAAACAATAATTTCACTACCGAATTAGATGACTTGGATCGCGT
>JAESTG010000155.1 GCA_016763715.1 Flavobacteriaceae bacterium | reverse complement strand
CATACCCATTAATGGCAATTAAATCACTTTTCCAAGCAGAAGAATTACAATTATTAAAACTAGCATTGGTTGGTGTTACAACATCCAAAAGGTTAGCCAAAACGGGACCACTATTTAATTTTAAGGCTTGAGTCCCCTTTAATTTATCTTGTTCCTTTAACCACTTTACATCAAAACAACGCTCGTTACGAATGTCATCTTCATTAATTACCTCACTAGTTTTCATAGGAAGCTTACAATAGCCACCAGATAGAAAATAACCTTCTTCAGCATACTTTGCATGTACTTCCACAAAATCTTTCCGAGGAATACAATCCCCATCCGTAAACAGCACATAAGGCATGTTTGCTTCCGTAATGGTAATATTTAAGATACGTTGGCGACGATACCCTTCATCTTCGTGCCTAATATGTCGAAGTGGTACCGGATAGTCATCCATAAAAGAATCTATTAGCTCCTTAGTTGACTCGCGGGAACCATCATCAGCCACTATCACCTCATAATTATTGTAGGTTTGATATTTATATCCCTCCAACACTTTTTGAAGCCATTCTTCCTTGTTGTATGTACTAACAATTACTGAAATTCCTAAACTGTCCAAATCCGCTGTTTTATAGACCACAAAGGTACGCTACTTTTTTATCAAAAAGAAGACTCAAAAGATTGTCTTCATTTGAGTAAGGTACGTATCACAAACATTTCCTAAGTTTGCAACATGGCTACATTAACCGTAATTGTTCCAACTTTTAATGAGGAGACTTATCTTGAAGCTGCCCTAGACTCTGTCCGCTTTGCCGACGAGATTATTGTGGTGGACTCATACAGTGTTGATGGTACAGCTAAAATTGCTGAAAAATTTAACTGTGTCTTTTTACAACGGACTTTCGATAATTTTTCAAATCAGAAAAACTTTGCGATGGAACACGCTACTGGTGATTGGATTTTGTTTTTAGATGCCGATGAGCGTATTACCTACCCTCTTCAACTAGAAATTAAAGAAGCAATCGAAAGTGGCAAACACGGAGGCTATAAACTAAGTTTCCCTCATTTTTTTATGAATCGTTTTTTATACCATCATAGCAGTGATGTATTGCGTTTAGTTCCTCGAAAGAGAACTAAATACAGTGGTTTGGTCCATGAAAAATTAAACCATGAAGGTAGCGTTGGAAAACTTAAGACACCTGTATTGCACTTTACATATCGTGGATTAGATCACTATATTGAGAAAAGAGAAGGTTACGCCTGGTTTCAGGCGGAACAACTTCAGAAAAAAGGTAAAAAAGCTACCTTATTTTTACTTTTCATAAAGCCTACTTATCGCTTTTTTAGTTCGTATTTTTTAAAAGGTGGATTTAAAGACGGTATTCCTGGATTGGCAATTTCGGCAGTGAACGCATATGGGGTATTTTCTCGGTATGCAAAGCTCATGCTACTCCAAAGAGGTATGCGATAAATAATTATGGGCTAAATTAAATTTCCGTATTTTAATTTTCTTCTGAATTTTTTCAACTTCCACTGCCCCTTTACATCAATCCGCTGTAGCTCAAATGGGTCTGTAAATGGAAATGCGTTCAATCTATTTCCTATGCGCAATCCATATACAAATTGGTGTTTTTCTAATTGCTGAAAAAACTGTGCTTTCTCAGGGTTTTTACGTGGAAACTTTCCGAAAGGGTACGCTAAGAAAGGTGCCATTGGAAGTGCCATTTCTGAAGCAGCCTCAAATGCTTTTAAGGTATCGACTTCTATTTCACCTGGACTTAAGTGATTGTACTTTTCATGTTCATAACTATGGTAAGCCAACTCTATGGTCATTGGATTCAACGACCGAAGCGTTTCGGCATCCATAATGGCAGATGTATTTTCATTCCATTGATCCTCTGCTCCAACGTATTTAAGTGGAATGAAAAAAGTAGCTTTTAGATTGTATTTCTCGAGCAAAGGCACCGCAAACTCCAACTGATTTACATAGCCATCGTCAAACGTGATTACTACATTCTTTTTCTGCGGAAGTTTCCTGAGCGCTGTCAATTCCGAAAAATGGTAACTACGATAATTGTTTTCAGATAAAAACCGAAACTGTGCTTCCAAACGTTCAGAAGCAATAGTCAATCCTTGGCTATCGGTAGTGGATACTTTGTGGTACATTAAAATAGGTAGTTTTGACACAGTGCTTTTCAGAATTAATTCTTGTAAAATTATTACTTTTACACAAACTAATCACAACTCTTGGAGAACTCTGTAAAAATTAGTGCTTTGGCCATTACCCTCAATGAGGCTGAAGTTATCGAGGACTTCATTAAAAGTCTATGGTTCGCCGATGAAATTATAATCGTAGACTCGTATAGTTCGGATGCAACCACATCTCTGGCTTCTCAACATGATAAGGTAAAAGTCGTTGAACGAAAATTTGACAACTTCAGTGAACAAAAAAACTTTGCTATCTCCCAAGCTACCAACGATTGGGTCGTTTTCTTCGACCCTGATGAAGAGGTGACCAAAGACATGGCAGATGAAATTTTAAAAACATTAATCACACCAAAAGCGATTGCCTATTTCGTGAAGAGAGAGTTTTACTTTATGGGAAAACGGATTAAATACAGTGGTTTTCAAACCGATTGGGTTATCCGTATTTTTAATAAAAATCATTGCCGCTACAATGGTAACTTAGTGCATGAAACACTTGATGCTAATGGAACTACTGGAAAATTAAAAGCACGATTACCACACCATACCTATAAAAATTTTGATGACTATACAGGTAAACTACATCGTTACAGCGCCTTGCGAGCGCGTATGCTCTATGATAAAAAGAAAAAACCTAACTTGTTTCACTTCCTATTTCGACCGTGTTATCGCTTTTGGCACCAATATATTTTACGTTTGGGTATTTTGGATGGCAAAGAAGGTTTTATCTTGGCATATATTAATGCCTTTTCGGTTTTTAAACGCTATGTAAATTTGTGGTTGTTATACCGACGAATCAACTAAATTGAAAGTTATGGACATGAATATAAAGGCCATTCTTCCTAATTATTATAAATCTACAACACTTTTTCTTGCTTCCAATATATTGGAAAGAACTGTTTATTATGGTTTACGATCGTTGCTTGTTCTTTACATGATTGGAGAAACCCTTCAAATGTCTAGGGAAGAGGCTTACTCTATATATGGAATCTTCGTATCGATTATGCTGCTCACCAAGGTTTTTGGAGGTGTACTAGGTGATTTAATTATCGGAAATCGTTTAGCCTCCATTGTAGGAGTAGGTCTTCAGGCATTAGGTGCCTTCGTCTTCTGTATTCCTTCTATTTTGATGTTGTACATAGGCATTGGTCTTATTTCATTAGGAAGTGGACTTTACGCGCCCAACCTTTTTTCTCAATTTGGAAAACTTCAGCTTAAAAATGAAGCAAAGATGGACAGTGGGTTTACCCTGTTATCTTTAACCATAAATCTAGGTGCGTTTTTGGGTATGTTATTTCTGGGATTTCTCGGAGAAAAAAATTTCCTATACGGTTTTAGCGCTGCTGGTATTTTAGCGCTGTTGTCTGTTGTTATCTTGCTTTTCACAAAGAATAATCCACCAAACTCCATTGATGATTCTAAAAAAATATCTTTGCAAAAAAGAGTATTCATGGGACTAGCAGCCATTTTCATTTCGAGTTTCTTTTGGTGGGTATATGAACTAGGATCTTCAGGTCTCTTTTTAACAATTATGAGCGACCTTAGAGACACTTTAGGTGATAGCATCCCCGTCTCGTTATTGCATTCATTCAATTCCTATGCCTTTATTTTATTAGGAATTGCTGGGGCTGTCATATGGTGGTTTTGGCGTCTCAACCGATTTATAAAATTAGGTGTGGGATGTATTGCAGGAGGTTTGTCTTTTGCCGTTCTCCTTCTTATGCCTGAGGGAGGTCAAACCCCTGGGCTTATAGTATTTATTGTTTCAGTATTTTTATTAGGGCTCGCAGAAGTTCTTATCAGTCCAACTATATATTCGTTATTAACTAAATATACCAGACCTAAGTATTTGGCAATTGTGTTTAGCATTGCTTTTCTTCCAACAAGTTTTTTATATTTACTTAATAGTTTATTGATTGAACATTCCTTCGACACTTTAGACTCTAATTTTCTCTTGAAACTCTCTAGTTCCCTACTTGTAACTGCTGGTATCGCTGTAATTGTTTTAGGTTTCATTTTTCTTAAAAAGAAACCCACACTATGAAACAGATTTTTCTAGAATCTCACAATTTAAAAAACAAGTTTTCGGGCTTTGGTCAATTTAATTATCATCTAATTAAGGCAATTTCACAAGAAGATCTTGGAGATTTTAATATCATTCTTAATGTAAAAAAAACTGGGATTTGGAAAGAGGAATTCGGAGACGTTTTTACTTACAATAGATATAAGTCTATCACAAGACACAAACCCTTCAGAATAAAGAAAAAATACAACCTCTGGCATTGTCTCAATCAAAACATCAAGATAGAACCCTTCTTTGAGACACCTTATATTCTCACTGTGCATGATATCCATTTTGTGACAGAAGGATCTCTCGGAATTCAAGAAAAATTAAAGGATAAATTTCGAGCAAAACTAAAACGAGTTTCTGCTATTGTTTACATCAGTGAGTTTGCGAAAAAAGACACTAATGCCCATTTTGACGTACCCAATGTACCGCAATATGTGATTCACAATGGCAACACAATCACCGATATCAACGTTCCCGAAGGTTATAAACCAAAAATAAAACCAGTGAGATCTTACCTATTCTCTATAGGTGATTTCAGTCCGCGGAAGAACTTTTTAAGTTTAGTAGAAATGTTATTTCATTTGCCAGAATACGATTTGGTTTTAGCTGGAAGCAACTCATCTACTTATGCAGCCGAACTTCGATACAAAATGGAGGCGCTTGGGTTGACTGATCGTGTATTCATCCCTGGGAAAATAGATGATTTGGATAAACAATACTACCTGCAAAATTGCGAAGCATTTGTATTTCCATCGTTGCGTGAAGGGTTTGGTATTCCTCCCATAGAGGCCATGCGATTTGGGAAACCTGTTTTTATTTCAAACAATACTTCCCTACCCGAAATTGGAGGAGAACATAGCTTTTATTGGGATCACTACGACCCAAAATATATGGCAAAAGTGCTAATAGACGGACTAGAAGAGTATCATTCAAAATTTGAATTTTACAATCAATGGTATATCGAACGTGCACAAAGTTTTAGTTGGAACAGTACTGCAAAACAATATCTGGAAGTGTATCGCAGTCTACTCACATAACTTCCTCATAAAAAACTTACCTTTGCATCACATCAAAACACCGCTTTATACTTGAGAATAATTATACTTGCCGCAGGCATCGGATCGAGGCTTGGAAATCCTTTTCCGAAACCATTAACAACTTTAAAAAATGGTAAAAGCATTATGCAAATACAGATTGAAAACCTGTCAAATGCTTTTGATATCAATGATATAAGTACGGTCGTAGGTTTTAAAAAAAACTTAATCATGGAACGTTTTCCAGATGTAAACTATATCTACAATCCTTTTTTTGATAGAACCAACACTTCGAAAAGCCTTTTAAAAGCACTTGTAAAGTGTAAAAACGAATCAGTCCTTTGGTTGAATGGAGACGTTGTTTTTGATGAGGAAATTCTTGATTATTTAGCACCTCATATTGACAAAAACATATCGTTTGTAGCCGTTAATAAAGAACGTGTGGCCGAAGAAGAAGTAAAATACACGTTGAAAAATGGTTTTATTCATGAGCTTTCCAAAGAAGTGAAAAACGGGTTGGGAGAAGCCCTTGGCATCAACTTTATTTCGAACAACGACTTACCCAGTCTTATCAACAGGTTAGAGGAATGCGATGCCAACGATTACTTCGAAAGAGGCATAGAGTTGGCAATTAAAAATGATGGAATAAAGGTAAATGCCATTGATATTTCACAATTCAATTGTGTGGAGATTGACTTTCAAGAGGATCTTGAGAACGCAAATCAACTTATCTAAACAATGAAGTTTCTCTTTTTTTGTCAGAATTCATATGCCTTCGGAATCATTGACCCCATTCGCACAGTGATTCTTGAGAAAGGTTATGAGGTAATGTGGTTTCTGAAGGAAGATTTAAACAAAGGTTTTCCATATAAAAATGATGCTTACACGAACTCGCTTCGGGCTTTAAAGAAATACTCAAGTGATGTAATTATTGTGCCTGGTAATGAAGTTCCTCACTATTTAAGAGGAGTGAAAGTCCAAATATTTCATGGGCTTGCAGGTGAGAAAAGAACACATTTTAGAATTCGTCATTACTTCGATTTATATTTAACGCAGGGACCGTATTTTACAGATAAATTCAACGAATTAAAACGGCAACATCGCAATTTTGAAGTAATGGAGACGGGTTGGTCTAAGTTGGATAAAATGTATTTGGAACAACGTCTTTATTCCGAAGAAAAAAAAGAATTGCTAGAAAAGCACCAAGCGAAAAAAATCCTCCTCTACGCACCAACTTTCACACCTTACCTTACTAGTGCTGAATTTCTAAAAGAAGAAATTATATCATTGGCAAACAACGAGGAATACTTGATTCTATTTAAGTTCCACGCCCTAATGGACCCTGAACTTATAGAAGCATATCGAAAAATTGCATCAGAACACGATAATGTAATTTATGAAGAAGAGAAAAACATCAGTAAGTTTTTAATTCTGGCAGATCTTATGATTAGTGATACGTCTTCGGTGGTCTATGAATTTTTATTGCTGAATAAACCAGTAATTACCTATCAAAATATTGCCGAAAATAAATATTGGGAAGATATAGTAGACCCAACATTACTCGCTAAAAGCATAGAAACAACTTTTAACGAAGACAATTACAAATCGCAGCGTGAGTTTATCATAAGTAACTATCACCCTTATACTGACGGTAATTCTTCAGAAAGAGTGATTACCGCTATCGAACAATTTATAGATAAAAATGGGGTGCCAAAAAAGAGAAGGCTTTCACCATACCGAAAATATAGAATCCATAAAAGGTTTAGGGATCATCTCTAATTCTACTTATCGAAATGCAACAAGAAATTGAACAAGCGCTAGTCACTCTACAAAAGGGAGGACTCATACTTTACCCTACCGATACCGTTTGGGGTATTGGCTGTGATGCAACTAATGAAAATGCAGTTCAAAAGATGTTTCAACTCAAAAAAAGACATGAAAGTAAAGCACTTATCTGTTTGGTTTCTTCGCTTGTTATGTTAGAAAAAATAGTAAACAGTGTACCGCAATCGGCCATTAAATTCCTAGAAAACCCAACAAAACCGACAACAATTATATACGATAACCCTCAAGGTATCGCCAAAAATCTAATTGCAGAAGATAACACCCTTGCTGTAAGAGTTGTTTCACACGAATTTTGCGAGCAATTGATTCGAAAACTTAAAAAACCCATTGTTTCAACCTCAGCCAATATCAGCAGTGAGAAAACACCAAAAAGCTTTCAAGAAATAAGTAAGGAGATTTTGGAGGGCGTTATCAACCTCGACAAAGTGTTCGATGTATCTATCTTTG
>JAESTG010000154.1 GCA_016763715.1 Flavobacteriaceae bacterium | reverse complement strand
TTTGTAGATCCAATTGGAGATGAAAGTGTCTTTATGGGAGGTATTGGTATGGATCAGGAAGGTAATATTGCAATGGGATATATTAAGACAGGAACAAGTACACGTCCGTCTTTATTTTTCACTGGAAGAAATGATGGAGACCCTTTAGGAATGATGACTGTAGCTGAACAGCCTATTGTGGAAGGGACTAGTTCCGTAGTGTCTAATTCTCGTTATGGAGATTACGCACAATTGACAAGAGATCCCGTGGATGATTTGACTTTTTGGTATACTGCTGAATACTCTGGACAACCTCGAAGAACTCGTATAACGTCTTTTAAATTATCGGATATTGTTCTTTCGGTAGATGAGTTGGATAGAAATTCTGCTAAGTTGATTATTTCTTCTATAGACAATAACCTATTTGAATTGTCTTTGTTCTCAGAAACTACAAATGACAACTTACGTTTATCAGTGTATGATATAACTGGGAAAAGAGTGGTTTATGATGTGGTCGAAAAAACTAATAGCTCTTATTATAAGAAATCAATTGATCTTTCGTCTCAATCGGCAGGAATATACATTGTTGAAGTGGGTAATGCCAAGACCAAATTTTCAGAAAAAATTATCGTAAAATAAGATTGATTTTAAGTATTGAAATAGAAAAGAGAGAGGTTATTCCTCTCTCTTTTCTATTTCAATAATACTTACAGGATTAGCTTTTTCACAGCGGTTCATCATACGTAATGGACCAAATGTAAACCAAATTTTCTCTCCATTTTTCTTGAAAGACTCGTCCAAATTGATAGGGTCCAAGAAGTATGGTTGGTCTTCCCCTTCCATTTGAATTACAAAAGGACAATCTCCCTCTTCTTTGGAAGCTATAATTGTCCCCATTTTATAACCGTTTGAGGTCATTTTAGTATGCATTTCTACTTTTTTAGATTCCGCCATAGCATCAGCAGTTGTTTTCTTTGAATTGCAAGAAAACAACATGAGTGCTATTAAGACAAAAGATGGCTTTAGGTATTTCATGTAATTATAATTTTATATGTTAAATATCACAGGGTTAAATTACAATAAATGTGCCATTCGGAAATAGTTTTTTTATTTTATGTGAAAATCCAATATATAAAAGCTCTACGTAAGTTCCCCCATTAGGTCATTAGGCAAAACAAATTTAAACACCTATATATCAGATAGTTATAATTACAATAATATTTAATAATCACCCTTGTCAATTCAAGAAATCATGGTATTTTTATGGACTTATTAAATTTAACCTAAACCTAAACCTAATAGTAATGAAGTTAACTTACACATTACTGGCGTTTTTATTCTTGGCAAGTCTAGGAGTAAATGCCCAGAAAAACGAACCAGCACCACCCACGTATGTGGGAACAACAGGTGCTCCTACCTATGTTGCGCCTATAAACTCTAGGCTTTCTGAAATCCCTAGTTATGTTGATAATACTGAGGAAAAGCAGGATGGAAGAGCCTCACGTATGAAAGTGATTCCTGGGAAAGATCCACAAACTCAAGACGATTACTTTTACAGAAATCAAGATCCATTAAACCAAAAATTAGCTGGGAAAGTGCCGTCTCTTGTATTTGATGCTTACACATCAGGTTCTCAACCTACAGATCCTTCAATTGCTGTTGGTCCAGATCATGTAATGGTAGTATTTAATACAGGTTTTATTGTATATGATAAAGCTGGTGTGGCTCAATCAGGGCAGATACACCGAACCCAGCGATTTTCCCATCGGGTGGATGTTGTGATTTAACGGTTTCTTATGATCAAGAAGCAGAACGTTGGGTAGTTTCCTTCCTTGGTGGTGGAATACAAGTTGCTGTTTCTGATGGAACTAGTACAGATCCATTGGCTACAGGATGGTTTGTTTATAATGTGCCTCAAGTGGCTGATTATAATAAAGTGTCTGTGTGGAGTGATGGTTATTATATTACAGAAAATACTGGTAGTTCTAACAAAGTACATGTTATCGAGAGAGATGTGGCCTTGTTAGGAGGTTCAGCTGGAATCCAGTCTTTTAACTTGCCAGGTATTGTAACTAGTGGTTTTCATAGCCCACAGGCTTTAAACGTAACAGATGATAATATGCCTGCTACTGGTGGTGCCACTATTATTTATATGCAAGATGATGCTTGGGGTGGTGTTTCAACTGACCATGTTAAATTATGGACCATAGATGTAGACTGGGCTACGCCCGCAAATTCAACCGTTTCTGCTGCAACCGAATTACCTGCAACGCCTTTTATTTCGGTATTTGATGGTGGTAGTTTCTCAAACTTAGCCCAACCAGGTGGGGGAGCAGATATTGATGCACTTCAAGCGACGATTATGAATCAAGCTCAGTTTAGAAAATTTAGCGGACATAATTCAGCATTGTTTAACTTTGTTATAGATGTCGATGCAAGTAGTGGAGAATTGGCTGCAGTACGTTGGTTCGAATTACGTCAAGCTGGTGACAACCAACCTTGGACTGTATTTCAGGAAGGTACGTATAACGCACCCGACGGAAGACACGCTTGGCATGCTTCTATGATGATGGATGCTCAGGGTAATATAGGTATGGGATATACTTCTATGGCTGGACCTACCACACCAAACCCAACCGATTTTAGAGTAAGTTCTTATTATACAGGTCGTTTTGCGGCCGATCCAGCTGGGACTATGACTATTTCCGAGGAGATTATTGCTCCTGGTAACCAAAACATTCCTGGACTTCGTTACGGAGATTACAGTAAAATTGATATCGATCCAGCAGACGATAAAACTTTTTGGTTCATTAATGAATATATAAACAGTGGAAGAAAAGGTGTTGTAGGGGTATTCAAAATTGCACCCGACTTTAACATTGATGTTGGTGCAGTAAATATTGATACTCCAGTAGATGGTCTCTTAACTGCTTCTGAAACGGTAGAAGTAACTTTGTTTAACTTCGGTCTAGACCCACAATCAAATTTCGATGTTGAGTTAAGATTGGATGGAAACTTAATTGCTACTGAGACTTTTACAAGCACTATATCGCCTACCACTTCAGAAACGTTCACCTTTACCGCAACTTTGGATCTTTCTACAGAAGGGCAGTCTTATGAAATATGCGTAGCGACTACCCTTCCTGGTGATGAGGATGTTAATAATGATAGCACTTGCAAAAATGTTATTCACGTATTTGCAAATGATATAGGTGTTATTGATATTTTAGAACCTGTAAGTGGTGAAGGCTTAGGTAACGAGACTGTTACTATTACCATTGAAAATTATGGAGCCGCACCACAAACTAATTTTGATGTTTCTTACACCGTTAATGGTGGTAGTGCGGTTACTGAAACAGTAGCTGGTCCTATTGGTCCTGGGGCAACTCAGGATTATACATTCGCAACTTCAGCAGATCTTTCTGCTATTGGTTCTTACGAATTTGTTGCTACAACTGAGTTAAGTGGAGATTCCGAGACTTCAAATGATAGCTTTACTAAAACGGTTGTTAATCTTGACTGTACTAGCGAAACTAACGACACAAATTTTTCAATAGGTCCAAATCAAGGAACGGTTACAAATTCTGTAATTACCTATTCGGATAGTTTCACTATCAACGATTTGAATGTGAATGTAAATCTTGACCATACATTTGTGGGTGATCTTACAATTGTGTTAATTGCTCCAAACGGCACTCAAGTAGTATTGGCCGATGGTGTATGTGGAAACTGTGATGATATGGTAGATGTAACTTTTGATGATGAAGCTGCAGATCCTATTACAGGAGCTGATGATCCTATTACAGGTCCTTATCAACCAGAAGGAAACTTGTCTGATTTTGACGGAATGCAAACTGTTGGTGATTGGACACTTCGTATCACGGATAATGCGAACCAAGATGGTGGAACATTACTTGATTGGACACTACAATCTTGTGGTGGAATTCTTGGAATTGGAGATAATCTGCCTAACAACAACGAACTTTTAGTTGTGAACCAAGGAAATAATCAATTCAAATTGTTATTGCCAACTACCCAGATTACGGATATGTTAACTTTCTCAGTAACAAATATGCTTGGTCAAACCTTGGCTTCTTATCGTTTACATAACGAAGACGGAACAGGTTACGAATATGACTTAGATATGTCTTACGTTGCTTCTGGAGTGTATATTATACGTATTGGAAACAACGAAGTTGGAGGTGTGAAAAGAATTATAGTGAAGTAATTTTCCTAATATTTCATATATTGGCACATCCTTTTTGGCAGGCAATATCCTCTTCCACCCACTTTTCAAATGCG
>JAESTG010000153.1 GCA_016763715.1 Flavobacteriaceae bacterium | reverse complement strand
TTTTTTCTTCGGAAGGCATTGCGGTCATACTTCCATCATATTTTCAAATACGATCCATGGAGGCGTAACTAATATCGAAAGCACCATCCGTAAGTTTTGAAACCTCAATACAACGTCCAATTAAAGTGTATAATTCTGTGCTTACTTTCACGGGTCGAATACCCGCATTTTTATCGATGTTAGAAGTCTGTGAATTGGGATTCCACGATGAAATCATAACCTCAATGCGTTGTATTTCGGCAACGGCCAAATTAATAAAACCAGAGCCTTCTACAGAATCTTTGGCTACTACAGAAACATCAAAACGACTCCCCATCAATTTTAGGGTGCGCTTGTAATTTTGTTGTGCAAAAAGAGTTGAAGTAATTAAAACCACTAAAAAAGTAAAGAGACTTCTCAATTAATTACCCTTTAAAAGATTCTAAATGCAAAATATATTGGCTGGGAGAGGTTTTCATATAACCAGTTTCACCAAGAACTTTCCCGTCACTATTGAGAATAACAACAAAAGGGAAAATACCTCGTGGATTGTACTTTTCGGCTAATGCATTATTTTTTTGCTGTTGTTCCTCTGGAAGTGCATTTTTTTTTCTCCTCGGAAAGTCAGCTTCTAGCATTACAAAATGATCTTTTGCATACAATTGGAAGATCTCCTTTTGAAATACGTCGCGCTTTAATTTAATACAGGGCGCGCACCAATCACTACCTTGAAAGACTAATATAATAGGGAAGTTTTTTTTGGAGGCTTCCTTGGCGGCCAAGTCATAATCGGTCTGCCATTCTTGGGCATTTAATGAAATGATCCCTAATAAAAATAGGAAGATACTGAGTTGACGGTTTTTCATAGATATAGAGTATTTTCTTGTTTTTTTAACGGCTTATTTTGGTAATTGGTATTCTGTTAAGTTCCTGTAGGGGCTTAATTAACTACATTTAACAGTATTATAACAACTCAAATATATTTTCTCCTGAGATTGTTTGGTTTTTTTTAAGTCGCGGGGCTAAACTATTAATTACATATACGTCATTTTAAAGAGCAAATTATACTAGTTTTGTGTTCTTAGTTATGAATAATTAGAAACTGTTTAGCACCCATCCCATGTCGCAAATTACTAACACCATTTTAATGATACGTCCAGTCTCCTTCAGGATGAACGAAGAAACCGCCGTGAATAATTACTTTCAGGGAAAGATTGAATTAACTAGTGCCAATGTAAATGCTAGAGCACAAGACGAATTCGACACTTTTGTGGAAAAGTTGCGGGCAGTTGGTGTAAATGTAATTGTGGAAGATGATGTGCTGGAATTTGACACTCCAGACTCGATTTTCCCTAATAATTGGGTAAGCTTCCATCGAAATGGTACCGTTGGATTGTATCCCATGTTTGCTGAAAATAGACGTAGAGAACGACGTGAGGAAATAATCAATCGTTTGGAGGCTGAAGGATTCCTAGTAGAAGGATTTATGGATTATACTTCGGCAGAAGAGGAAGGAATATTTTTAGAAGGAACTGGAAGTATTTTAATGGATCGGGTGGATCAAAAGGCGTATTGCGCACTCTCTCCTCGTGCGGATGAAGAATTGTTTATAGAGTTTTGTGAAGACTTCGAATATGACCCGATCGTATTTACTGCCTATCAGACGTTTAACGGAAAACGTTTACCTATTTATCATACCAATGTGATGATGGCATTGGGAGATAATTTGGCTGTGATTTGTCTAGATTCAATTGACGATGCAGCTGAAAAGAAGAATGTGGTAAAACAGATTAAACAAAGTGGTAAAGAAATTGTGACTATTTCAGAAGAGCAGATGCATCAATTTGCTGGAAACATGCTTCAAGTGAATGGTGTAGACGGAAAGTACATGGTCATGAGTAAGGCAGCTCATGATAGTTTAAACCCGAAGCAAATCGCAACCATAGAAAAGCATTGCGAGATTTTGAGTAGTGATTTAACCGTTATTGAGACCTGTGGAGGAGGAAGTGCACGTTGTATGATGGCCGAAATTTTCCTTCCTAAAGTTGATTAATTATGAGAATACTACGCTTTGTTTTGTTGCTAATAGGTTTGGTATTAATTGGATGGGGCGTTGTGGATTATTTTAGTGAGATTCCTGAAGTAGCCAAGCAAGCTACCGCAAAGGTTATTCTCGGTGCTTTTGGTATTTTAGCTTCATTTTTGGCCAAAAATCAACATTAAAATAGGTCTTTTACTACCGATGCTATGGCTACTATCATATATTCTACTCCTATAGCAATGACAATGAATCCTACGATTCGGGAAATGGCATTGATGCCTGAAGCACCTAAATATTTTGTAATTAGATATGCTGATCGTAGAATGGTAAACACACTTAACCCTACTAAAACGATAGCTAGCAAGATGGCGATAATTGCTTCGGAGTCTACGTATTCTTGCTGAAAGGTAATGAGCAATGAAATAGACCCAGGTCCTGCAAGCATGGGAATAGACAAAGGAGTAAGTGAGAATTTTTCACGTTGATTTAAATCGGCTTTTACTCGTTTGTTTTTCATTCCCTTATGTTTTGAAAAATTACCAGTGAGTAAGGCAAATCCTGAAGTCACAATAATCATTCCTCCCGCAATGCGAAGCGCATTTAGGCTTATTCCGAAGAATTTTAAAAGATAGGTTCCTGCGAAGAATGAAATAACAAGTATTACCGTAGTATTGATTGCAGTAAGCAAAGAAGTTTTGTTTCGTTCTTTTATTGTTTCTGAACTGGTTAATCCAACAAAATAGGAACTGTCCCTAATGGATTGATGACAGAGAAAAGAGTAGCGAAAACATATAGAAATACATCCATAGTTTTTTGGCAAAGGACGCACGGATTGTTTTTCTGTACTTTATGGAAGTATTACTATTTGTTCTCCTAAATGCTAAATTATTGAAAACATTCTTCAAGTGTTGTTTAGGATAATTCGGTTGTAGATATTCGATGGGTGTGAAATAAAAATTCTAAATTTGCTAGTACTAAAATTACGTAATTAATGAGCCTACAAAACACACTATCTGAACACATTAAACAGGCGGTAACTTCGTTGTACAACGCCACTTTGGAATCGGTCGAATTTCAAGCGACGCGCAAGGATTTCGAAGGAGATATGACAGTAGTTGTATTCCCGATGTTGAGGGTGGTGAAAGGTAATCCTGTGCAAATAGGAGAAGCTATTGGTACTTATTTGGTGGAACATGTTGAGGAGGTTTCTAAATTTAATGTGGTTAAAGGATTTTTGAATTTGGTATTGACCGACTCTTATTTTTTAGATTTCTTCGAAAGTGTGTCTAGTTTCTCCAATTACGGAATTCAGCCAGAAGGTGAGGACGCGATGATGGTAGAATTTGCTTCACCCAACACCAACAAGCCTTTACATTTGGGACATATTCGTAATGTCTTGTTAGGGTATAGTGTGTCTCAAATTTTAAAAGGAGCAGGAAAAAAAGTATATAAAACCCAGATTATAAATGACCGTGGAATTCATATTTGTAAAAGTATGTTAGCATGGAAGCGCTATGGAAATGGAGAGACTCCAGAGAGTACTGGTTTGAAGGGAGACAAGTTGGTTGGAAACTATTATGTAAAATTCAATCAAGTTTATATTGATGAAATTTCAGTACTAAAAGAAGCTGGGAAAACCGAAGAAGAAGCAAAGGCACAAGCACCATCCTTGTTAGAAGCCCAAGAAATGCTACGAAAATGGGAGGCAGGTGATCAGGAAACTGTGGAGCTTTGGAAAATGATGAATGGCTGGGTGTACAAAGGGTTTGAAAAAACATACGAAGCTATTGGTGTTGATTTTGATAGTTATTACTACGAGAGCGATACTTACTTGTTAGGGAAGGACAATGTAATGGATGGTATAAAGAGTGGTGTGTTTTTCAAGAAAGAAGATGGTTCTGTTTGGTGCGACCTTACCGAAGATGGTTTGGATGAAAAAATTGTACTTCGAAGCGATGGTACTTCGGTATACATGACACAGGATATCGGGACTGCCATTCAGCGAGTTAAGGATCAGCCAGATATTAATGGGATGATTTATACCGTAGGTAACGAACAGGATTATCATTTTAAAGTCTTGTTTTTAATACTGAAAAAATTAGGCTTTAAATGGGCTGA
>JAESTG010000152.1 GCA_016763715.1 Flavobacteriaceae bacterium | reverse complement strand
CTGCTCTTCAATTTCAGCAGCGTCATTATGCATCATATTCACCTCAATAAAAGGCTCTTTTTCTGCTTCTTCGTCGGCTTCTATAATTACAAAATTCTTTACATCAATCTCATTGATATCAATCTGCTCAAATTCAGCTAAATAATGAATATCGATAAGGGTGGCATCTACTTCTATGTTTTTAAGTAATTCTGAAGTAGGAATATAACCTGCAAATGGAATTTCTTCTTGAATTTCAACTGGGGCTGCATTCACTATTTTTTCTTCCATTGAAGAATCCACTTCAACGGTCTTCATTTCCACAGGAGTATCCACTACCTCGTCTTCTTCAAATAAAGAGTGTCTTATGATAGGTTCTTCCACTTTTATTTCCACAGGCACTTCGACAACGACGGATTCAGGCATTAAATCTTGTACCGCTTTTTGCTCATCCTCCAACGTATGGATGATGCGTTTTGCTCCAGTATTCACTATCTCATCTTGTTGCTCGGCATTAAAACCAGTTGCGATAACGGTAATGGCAATGGCTCCTTCCAATTCTGGGTCTTCTCCAACCCCCATGATAATATTAGCGCTATGTCCAGCTTCCGTTTGAATATGGTCACTGATTTCGCCAATTTCATCTATGGTAATTTCTTCAATACCCGAAACAATTAACAACAATACATTTGTTGCACCTTTAATCTTATTATCATTTAATAATGGAGAATCTAAGGCTTTTCCAATGGCTTCTTGAGCTCTATTAGCACCACTAGCGGTGGCGCTTCCCATAATTGCAGTACCACTATTTGCCAATACTGTTTTCGCATCACGCAAGTCAATGTTTTGCGTATAATGGTGTGTAATTACTTCTGCAATTCCACGAGCAGCTGTTGCCAATACTTCATCGGCTTTTGAGAAACCTGCTTTAAACCCTAAGTTACCATATACTTCACGTAATTTATTGTTATTGATTACAATTAGGGAATCGCAATTGTCACGTAATTTTTCAACTCCAACTCTCGCTTGATCATTTCTAATTTTTCCTTCAAATTGAAATGGAATGGTTACGATACCAACAGTAAGCACATCCAATTCTCTTGCCATTTTTGCAATGACTGGTGCTGCTCCAGTTCCAGTTCCACCTCCCATTCCAGCCGTGATAAAGATCATTTTCGTGTTCGTCGACAACATATTCTTGATATCTTCTAGGCTCTCCACAGCAGACTGCTCCCCTATAACTGGGTTTGCACCTGCCCCAAGTCCTTCAGTAAGCGTCACACCCAATTGAATTTTGTTAGGCACCGAGCTATTTTCCAACGCTTGTGAATCGGTATTGCAGATAACAAAATCCACTCCTTTAATACCTTGGCTAAACATGTGATTGATAGCATTACTACCACCTCCACCGACACCAATTACTTTGATGACATTGGACCTATTCTTAGGCAGGTCGAACGAAATATTATCAAATTCTGTGTTACTACTCATATTGTTGTTTTTTGTGAGGTTGGCCCTACTACAGTAGGGTCTATTTTTTTAACACCGTGTTACTGGTTGTTTTGTTAGTTTCTCTTTTTAATTTATTCTTATTCAGCATTGTCTAAAAACTCTTTAAACTTCTCTGCCCATTTATCAAAAAATCGTTTTCTTTCTTTTGGGGTATCACTCTCTAAAGGCATTTCTTGATCTCCCATTTCGGCAGTTGTTGTTCCATCTGTAGCATCTGCAATAGCTTCCAATCCATCTGCATCTTTAAATTGTATACTCTTTTCTTTACTTTGAAGGCTATTCATCACCAAACCTACTGCTGTGGCATACATTGGGCTCGTGGTATCACTATCACTATCTCCAGCCAAATGCTCATTTGGATAACCAACTCTAGTGTCCATCCCCGTAATATATTCCACCAATTGCTTTAAATGTCTCAATTGAGCCCCACCACCAGTTAATACGATACCCGCAATTAACTTCTTCTTTTGATCTTCGTGACCGTAATTCTTAATTTCCAAATACACCTGCTCCACAATCTCCACCACACGGGCGTGAATTATTTTGGATAGATTCTTCAATGTAATTTCTTTAGGCTCACGTCCTCTCAATCCAGGTATAGAAACTATTTCATTATCTTTATTCTCACCTGGCCATGCCGAACCAAACTTTATCTTCAATAATTCAGCTTGCTTTTCAATAATTGAACATCCTTCTTTGATGTCTTCAGTAATCACGTTTCCACCAAATGGTATTACCGCTGTATGTCTAATAATCCCATCTTTGAATATCGCCAAATCAGTTGTCCCACCCCCTATATCAATTAATGCTACACCAGCTTCTTTTTCTTCCTGACTTAAAACTGCATTTGCCGAAGCCAATGGCTCCAAAGTTATTCCTGAGAGTTCTATACCGGCACTTTTAACGCAACGTCCAATATTTCGGATGGAAGAAACTTGTCCAACAACAACGTGGAAATTAGCTTCCAACCTTCCACCATACATCCCAACAGGTTCTTTTATTTCTGCTTGTCCGTCTACTTTAAAATCTTGAGGCAATACATGTATAATCTCTTCACCAGGTAGCATTACAAGTTTATGAACCTGATTACACAAACGGTCAATATCATCTTCATCAATAACAACTTCGCTATCATTTCGGGTAATATAGTCGCTATGCTGAAGGCTACGTATGTGCTGTCCTGCAATACCTACCACCACTTCTTCAATTTTCAGCCCCGACGAAGTCTCTGCATCCTGAATAGCTTGTTGGATGGACTGAATAGTTTGGGTGATATTATTCACTACACCACGGTGCACTCCCAAACTTTTAGACTTCCCAATTCCGAGAATCTCCATTTTGCCATATTCATTTTTACGACCAATCATGGCCACAATCTTTGTGGTCCCAATATCCAATCCAACAGCAATGTTATTGTTTTCCATTCCCTATTTTTTAATCGCCACGACTTGATTCCCAAATTGCAAATTCACCAAGTTGTAAGCTGTAAGCGTTTTCTCCTTTTTGGCTTTCTTATAAAAAGCCTTATAGTTTTGAAACTTTTTATCGATATCCTTCACTCTTCCGAAGAATACTTTGAAACTCATTCTCCTCATTTTCAATTCTACAGTTCCGTCCATGTTTTCATGCATTCCAACTACACTCTGATTCATAAATTCATCCTCCCATAGTTTTAATAGTAACGGTGTGAGCTCTGTAAAATTATTTTTTGATGTCCCCGTAATTAAAGGCACTCTTGCAGCATACACTTTGGAAAGCGGCATCTTATCTCCATCCTCATCAACGTAATAATTTGGCGACCCAGCCACTCTACCTATGGGTTTGCGCTGCTCAATCTTTACCCTTAGTTCACCATCAACGGTTACAAACACCTGAGCTTCACGCACCATAGGGTGTTGCACAAGTCTAGATTCCATCTCTTTCAAAACTAAAGTTTCTTTAGCGATGCTCGTAACACTGTCG